>JAUSJX010000016.1 GCA_030647435.1 Candidatus Rokuibacteriota bacterium | reverse complement strand
CGCATTTAGTAGGAGAACGGAAATAAACGATACTTTGCTTTGAAAATATGCCAGCGGTGAGCCAGCCCTCTGGGCTCGAAGATAAGGAACAGGATGATCACCACCGCATAGACGAGCAGCCCCAGAGTGGCAAACTGCTCTGCGTGTCCCCAGGGTACCATTGTTGCGAGGATAGGGAAGTATGAATCTACAATATAGGCCAGGCCGCGGTAGACGACGGCACCAAAGATCGGTCCAAGGTTGCTGCCCATCCCACCCACCACCAACATCCCCATGTACCATACGGCATCCATGAGTGGGAAGTAGTCAGTGTTAACAAAGCGCCACTGGTGGGCTATCAGAGCACCGGCGATGCCGGCATAGAAAGTTCCAATGGCAAAGGCGAGCAGCTTGTAGCGGAAGATGTTGATCCCGATGATCTCGGCGGCGATGTCCTGGTCGCGTATGGCGATGAAGGCGCGTCCGATCCGGGAGCGCACGAGGTTCATGGTGCCGACGATGGCCAGCACCACGAAGACCAGGAGGAAGAAGTACATCTGCCGCTGCGTGGCGATCGTGTAGCCGAAGAGGTCCGGGCGCGGCACCTCGATCGAGGCCTGGACGCCGCCGCTGATCCACGTGACGTGGTTGATGGTCCACTCGATGATGAGCTGGCCGGCCAGCGTGGCGATGGCGAGGTACAGCCCCTTGATGCGGAGCGAGGGGATGCCGACGATCCCGCCCACGAAAGCAGCCATGAGCCCGCCTGCCGGCAGGGCGATCCAGAACGGAGCGCCCAGCCGCACCGCGAAGTTCGCCGCCGTGTACGCGCCGACAGACATGAAGGCGCCGTGGCCGATCGAGATCTGACCGGTGTAGCCGACCAGGATGTTGAGCCCGAGCGCGCCGACGACGGCGATCGACGCCAGGTTGACGATGGAGAGGTAGTACTCGTGGACCACGAGCGGCAGCACGAGGAAGAAAAACACGGCGATCGCCCCCACCGTCCAGCGCGCGACCGGCAGGGGGTAGAAAGCCATGTCGGCCTCGTAGCTGGTCTTGAGCACTCCGCACTCGCGGTGGAACATGGCTCAAACCCTTTCGATTATCGACTTACCGAAGATGCCGTAGGGCCGGACCATGAGCGCGACGATCATGAGCACGTAGGGGATGAAGTCCTTGGTGCCACCGCCCACGTAGGGGTCGATGTACCCCGCCGCCACGTTCTCCACCACGCCGACGATCAGCCCGCCCACGATGGCGCCGGGGATCGAGTCGAGGCCGCCCAGAATCACCACCGGGAAGACCTTGAAACCGACCAGCGCCAGGTGAACGTCGACACCCAGGAGGCTGCCCCAGACGATGCCTCCCAGGGCGGAGACCACGCCCGTCATCGCCCAGGCCAGCGCGAAGTAACGCTCGACGTTGATCCCCATGGCCATGGCGACCTGCTGGCTGTCGGCGACGGCGCGCATGGCGATGCCCTTCCTGCTCTTGAGGAAGAACCAGCCGAAGGCTCCCACGAAGAACAGGCTCACAACGGCGCCCACGAGCTGGATGGGCGGGATGAAGAGCGGCCCCCAGACGATCGGCTCGTCGCTGATCGGCAGCTGCAGCGGCCTCGTCTCAGCCCCCCAGACCAGCGGCCCGAGCCCGCGCAGGACAGCGGCCAAGCCGATCGTCGCCATGACCACCGCGATGATGGGCCGGCCGATGAGCCGGCGCAGCATCACGCGCTCGAGGCCGAAACCGAACCCGATCATGCCCGCGAGCCCGACAGACACGGCCAGCCAGAGCGGCGCGCCGTACACGCCGAGCGCCGCGGCCACCACGAAGCCCGCGATCATGACGAACTCGCCCTGGGCGAAGTTGATGGCGTCGGTCGCCTTGTAGACCAGCACGAAGCCCATGGCGATGAGGGAATACATGAGCCCGATCAGGATGCCATTGGACATGAGCAGCCCGAAGAACCCCCACTCAAACATGCGCCGGGACCCCCGCGTCCACGTCCTCGATGCGCACGCGCGAATGGATGGTCGCCTGGCGGCCGTCCTCGTACGTCACCACGGTCGCCAGCTCGACCTCGTTCTTGCCCGAGTAGAAGGCGTCGATCACGGGCGCGTACTTGTCGGCGATGTGGCTGCGCCTGAGCTTCCGTGTCCGCGTCATCTCGGCGTCGTCGGCCTCGAGGTCCTTGGTCAGCAGGAGGAAGCGGCGCACCTTGGTCGGGTCGGGCAGCGTCGCGTTGCCCTTCCGCAGCTCCTCCCGGACCAGCGCCAGCACCTCGGGCTTCTGCGAGAGATCCATGTAGCTCGTGTACGGCACCCCGTGGCGCTCCGCCCAGTTGCCGACCGTGTTGGAATCGATGGCGAGCATGGCGCAGACCATGGGCCGGTCGTTGCCGAACGCGACGGCCTCGCGGATGTACGGGCTGAACTTGAGCTTGTTCTCGATGAACTGCGGCGCGAACGGCGTGCCGTCGGCCGTGGCGCCCACGTCCTTGGCGCGGTCGATGATGACGAGGTGCCCGCGCGGGTCGACGAACCCGGCGTCGCCCGTGTGGAACCAGCCGTCGGAGTCGATGACCTCGCGCGTGGCCTCCGGGGCCTTGAAGTACCCCTTGAAGACGCCCACGCTCTTGATCAGCACCTCGCCCTTGTCGGCGATCTTGACCTCGATGCCCGGGCACGGCTTGCCGACCGTGGTCGGGTTGGCCTCGTTGTCGGGCTGGATGGAGACCAGCGCGGAAACCTCGGTCGAGCCGTACACCTGCTTGAGGTTGACGCCGAACGCGCGGAAGAAGCGGAAGGTCTCGGGTCCGAGCGGCGCTCCTCCCGTGTAGCACCAGCGGGCGCGGCGCAGGCCCAGCTGGTCGCGGATGGGCCGGTACACGAAGAACTCGCCAAGCGCGCAGAGGAAGCGGAGCCCCGCCGGGACCGGCTTGCCGTCGGCACGGAGGATCTCGGCCTGCTCGGCCGCCGCCCGGAAGCGGTCGAAGACGCGGCGCTTGAGCGGCGTGGCGTCGGCCGCCCGTACCTGCACCGAGGCGAGCATGTTCTCCCAGATGCGCGGCGGGGCCAGCAGCGTGGTCGGCCCGAGCTCGCGGAGGTCGCGCTGCACGGTCTCGGGGCTCTCGGGGCAGTTGCAGCAGAAGCCGGCCGCGAGGCTCAGCACCAGCGAGTAGATGGTGTCGCCGACCCAGGCCATGGGCAGGTAGGACAGCCACTCGTCGTCCGGCCGGACGTCCTCGGCCTGCATGAAGATCCGCGCCGTCTCGATGGCGTTGGCGTGGGTCAGCATGGCGCCCTTGGGGTTGCCCGTCGTGCCGGAGGTGTAGGCGATCATCGCGACGTCCTCGGGCCTGCCCTTGTCCACCTCCTCCTCGAAGAAGCGCGGGTGCGACGCTTCGAACTCCCGCCCGAGGGCCTGAACGTCGGGAAAGGCGCGGAGCCAGTCCTGGTGGTAGTGCGCCATGCCCCGCGGGTCGTCGAAGATCACGACGCGGAGCGCCGGCAGCTGGTCCTTGAGTCCGAGGATCTTGTCCACCTGCTCCTGGTCCTCGGCGACGATGACCGAGACCTCCGCGTGCTGCCAGACATAGGCCAGCTCGCGGGCGATCGAGTCCTGGTACACGGCCACCGAGACGCCGCCGAGCGTCTGCGCGGCCACCTGGGCCCAGTAAAGCCGCGGCCGGTTGTCGCCGATGACCGACAGCTTGTCGCCCCGCTTGAAGCCGAGCGCCGCCAAGCCGTGGGCGAGGTCGCGCACGTTGTCGTGGTACTGGAGCCACGTGTGAGTCTGCCAGATGCCCCGGTCTTTCTCGCGGATGGCCGGACGGTCGCGCATGTCGCGGGCGTTCTTCTGGAGCAGCTTCGGGAGCGTCGTCGGCTCAGCCACGGGCGCTCTCCTGGCGGGGCTTCGTCTCACCGAGGTAGGCCTTGATCACGCGCGGGTTGACCTTGATCTCGTCGGGCGTGCCCTCCGCGATCTTCTGGCCCATGTCGAGCACGGCCACCCGGTCGGAAATGTCCATAACGACCCCCATGTCATGCTCGATGAGGATGATGGTCGTGCCCCACTCCTCGTTGACGTCGAGGATGAAGCGCGCCATGTCCTCCTTCTCCTCCTGGTTCATGCCACCCATGGGCTCGTCGAGCAGCAGGACCTTGGGGTCGGGGGCGAGCGCGCGCCCGAGCTCCACCCGCTTCTGGAGCCCGTACGCGAGCGAGCCGGTCGGGCGCCGGCGCAGGTCCTGGATCTTGAGGAAATCGATCAGGTCCTCGATACGCCGGCGGTTCCGGACCTCCTCCTTCTGCGCCAAGCCCCAGTAGACGAACGACGAGAACACCCCGGCCTTCATCCGCACGTGACGGCCCAGCATGAGGTTGTCGAGCACCGTCATACCCTTGAAGAGCGCGATGTTCTGGAAGGTGCGCGCCACACCGCGGGCGGCGACGTGGCTCGGCGACAGGTCGGTGATGTCGGCGCCGTCGAGCAGGATGCGCCCCCGGTCGGGGTGATAGAAGCCGCTGATCATGTTCAGCACGGTGGTCTTGCCCGCGCCGTTGGGGCCGATCACGGAGGTGATCTCGCCCGCATTGACGTCGAGGCTCACCCCGGAGACGGCCTGGACGCCGCCGAAGGACTTCGAGACCTCGCGGATCTCGATGTGAGCGCTCACGACAGCCACCGCTTCCGGCGCTTGTAGTGCTTGACGTCGCGGTAGCTCTTGCGCTGGCCGACGCCGGAGAGCCCGAGGTAGAACTCCTTGATGTCCTCGTTCTCGCTGATCGCCTTGCGGTCGCCGTCGAGGACGACCCGGCCGTTCTCCATGACGTAGGCGTAGTCGGCGAAGCGGAGCGCGATCAAAACGTTCTGCTCGGCCAGGAGCACCGACACGCCTTCCTCCCGGTTCAGCCGGCTGACGATCTCGAAGATCTCCTGCACGAGCATGGGCGCCAGGCCCATCGACGGTTCGTCCAGCAGCATGAGCTTGGGATGGGCCATGAGGGCCCGCCCGATGGCCACCATCTGCTGCTCGCCGCCTGACACATACCCCGCGCGCACCCCCCGCCGCTCGCGCAGGCGGGGAAAGTACTCGTACGTCTTCTCCAGGTCGCGCTTGATGGCGCGCCCGTCCCGCTGGGTGTAGGCGCCGGTGAGGAGGTTCTCCTCCACCGTCAGATGCTCGAAGACGTGACGCCCCTCCATGACCTGCACGATACCGCGCCGCACCACCTCGGAGGGGTCCTTCCGTCGGATGGGATCACCTCTGAACTCGATGCTGCCCTTGGTCACGTCGCCCCGCTCGGTCCGCAGCAGACCCGAGATGGCCTTGAGCGTCGTGCTCTTGCCGGCGCCGTTGGCCCCGAGGAGGGCGACGATGCCCCCCTCGGGAACCTGGAGCGATACCCCCTTCAACACGAGGATCACGTGGTCGTAGATCACCTCGATGTTGTTGACCGCGAGCAGCGGTCGAGGAGCGTCGGTCACGGCGCGCCCTGCCTCTCCGTCCTACTGCTCTTTCGAGCAGTCACGCACGGTGTAGCCGAGCTTCTTGCCCTCCTCCACCGCGGCGGCCTCGAGCTTGGGGCGCACCACGTCCCGCATGGGCTCGATCCAGTCGGACACCACCGTCCACTTCTTGCCGTCCCATTGCTGGACCAGCGCCAGGCCATTGCCCTCGTGATTCTCGCAGGTCGCCCGGAGCGGGCGCGTCATCCCCTTCATGCCCATCTCCTCGAGCCGCTTCTCCGTGATGTTCAGGTTCTCCATGCCCCAGCGCACCTGCTCCCCGGTGAGCGGCTTGTTGCCGAACTTGCCCATCGCCGTGCGGATGGCCTCCACGTCGATCATCGCGTTGAGCACGGCGCGGTTGTAGAGCACCTCTCCCACCGACTCGCGCTTCGGGGCATTGCCCTTGCCCTTGTCGTAGAGCGTCTTGAAGATGTCCTGGTGCACCTTGAAGCCCGCCCCGGGCGCGTGGAAGGTCATGGACTTGTAGCCCTTGGCCCCATCGCCGGCCGGGATGACGTCGGCCTCGGTCCCCGTCCACCAGTTTCCGACAACATGGTCCATGCGGAAGCCGATGCTGGCGGCTTCCTTCACCGCGACCTGGTTCATGACCCCCCAGCCGGAGATGTAGATCCAGTCCGGGTTCAGCCGGCGGATCTGCAGCCACGTGGCCTTCTGCTCCTGACCCGGGTGGTCCACGGCGAGCAGCGTCAGCTCGAACTGGAACTTCTTGGACAGCTCATCGAGCGTCGGGTTGGCTTCCTTGCCATAGGGGCTGTTGTGGTAGATGTGGGCGATCTTCTTCCCCTTGAGCTTGTCCATCCCGCCTTCCTGGGCGCCCACGTACTTGATGAAGGCCGAGGCCTGGCTCCAGTAGGTCATGGGGACATTGAACACCCAGGGGAACCAGCGCCCGTCGGCCGCGGCGGTCATGCCGTAGCCGGCGGAGTGGATGACGATCTTGTCCACGGCGGCCTTCGGGATGAGCTGATACGTGATGCCCGTGCTGAAGGGGTTGACGATCACCGGGCTCTTTCCCTTCACCCGCTCGTAGCACTCCACACCCTGCTTGGTGTCGTACTGGGTCTCGCACTCGTCGAAGACGAGCTTGACGCCGTTGATCCCGCCGTCCCGCTCGTTGACGAGGTTCCAGTAGTCGTTGAACCCGTAGGCGATGGGGATGCCGCTGGGAGCGTACGGGCCCGTCCGGTAGGTCAGGATGGGCAGGTAGATCTCTCCGGCGGCCCGGGCGAGACCGACCAGGGGCCCGATGGCGAGCACGGCCGCCGTCAGGACGATCAAGAGGGCTCTACGCTTCATGGGTGTGCCTCCTTTTCTGTTAGTGGGGAAACGGCCACAGGCGCAGCTTCTCCTTCGCGATCTGCCACAGCCGCGCGAGCCCGTTGGGCTCAACGATGAGAAAGAAGATGATCAGGGCGCCGAAGACCATCAGCTCGATCTGCTTCTGCAGGGCAACCGGCAGGGGCAGGCCGATCAGGTGAGGAGCGTTGGTCAGGAAGATCGGGACCAGGACGATGAAACCGGCGCCCAAGAAGGAGCCGAGCACGCTCCCCAGCCCCCCGATGATGACCATGAACAGCACGAGAAACGACAGGTTGATGTCGAACGCGGCCGTTTCGGCGCTGCCCAGGTACAGGAACACGAACTCCGCGCCGGCCACACCGCAGTAGAACGAGCTGATCGCGAAGGCCAGGAGCTTCGTGCGCAACGGCCGCACGCCGATGATCTCGGCCGCGATGTCCCGATCGCGGATCGCCATCCAGGAGCGGCCCAGGCGCCCCCGCACGAGGTTCTTGGCGACGAGGGCGAACGCGGCGACGAGGACCACCGCCACGATGTAGCGCGCTCCGGCCGTGGACTGGGGCCCCGTAACCGTCACGCCGAGTACGGTGCGGGTCGGCGCGGTGATGGTGCCCGACGCGGCATAGTTCACGAACCACGGCACCTTGTTGAAGAGCCACAGCAGGAAGAACTGCGCCGCCAGCGTTGCCACCGCCACGTAGAAGCCCTTGATTCGGAGGCTGGGGATGCCGAAGACGACGCCCACCAGGGCGGCGAGGAGCCCGGACAGGAGGAAGACGACGATGATGTTGATCTGCGGGAAAGAGGTGGACAGCTTGAACGCCGAGTAGGCGCCGACGGCCATGAAGCCGCCCGTGCCGAGCGACACCTGCCCCGCGTAACCGGTCAGGAGGTTCAAGCCCAGCGCCGCCAGCGCGTAGATCAGCAGCGGGATGAGCACCGCCTGCAGCCAGTACTCGCTGGCAACGAGCGGTGGCACCACGAAGGCCGCCGCCACGGCGAACAGGACGAAGATCCGGTCCTGGACGATCGGGAAGATCGCCTGGTCGCTGGCGTAGCTGCTCTTGAATTGGCCCGTCTCCCGGTAAATCATGCCCTGACCCCGACGTGGTTTCGAGAGCGATCAGAAGGGTCCAGATGCGAGGCGCCGCCCGAGGGCCGCACGCGAGGCGTACTCCCTGTACGTTGAGCGTGCGGCCGAGGGCGGCAACGAAGCAGATGGGCCCTTATCATCGCTCTACACTCGCTCGATGATCTTTTCGCCGAAGAGGCCTTGGGGCCGGACGAGCAAGAAGGCCAGCGCCAGGACGTAGGCGAACCAGTTCTCGATGGCCCCGCCGACGAGCGGCCCCCAGTACACCTCGCCGAGCTTTTCGCCGACGCCGATGATGAGGCCGCCCACGATGGCGCCGGGCACGGACGTGAAGCCGCCCAGGATGAGGACGGGCAGCGACTTGAGCGCGATCAGCGAGAGGCTGAACTGCACGCCGCTCTTGGCGCCCCACATGATGCCCGCCACGAGGGCCACCAGGCCGGCCACCGACCAGACAACGACCCAGATGGTCTTGAGCGGGATGCCGATGCTGAGCGCCGCTTCGTGATCGTCGGCCACCGCCCGGAGCGCCCGGCCTACCTTGGTCCGCTGGAAGAGGACGGCCAAGATGGCCACCAGGATGGCCGCGGTCAGCGCCGCGGTCAGCTCCAGCCGGTTCATCTGCACACCCCGCACGATGAACGAGGTGTCCGGGATCCCGACGTCGAGCTTCTTGACGTTGGCGCCCCAGACCATCTCGCCGAAACCCTCGAGGAAGAAGTTGAGCCCGATGGTCGCCATGAACAGGATGATGGGCTCCTGGTTGACGAGGGAGCGGAGCACCACGCGCTCGATGGCGAACGCCAGGGCGATCATGGTCAGCGCGGTCAGCGCGAGAGCGGCCGGCACCGGTACTCCGCGCTCCATCAGGCCGACCAGGGTGAGCGCCGAGAAGAGCACCATGACTCCCTGGGCGAAGTTGAACACGCCCGAGGCCTTGAAGATCAGGACGAACCCCAGGGCGACCAGGGAGTACATCAGGCCCGCGGCGATGCCCCCGATGAGCACCTCGATGAGGAAGGTGGCGTTGCCCGCCATGTCGGCGAACGGCGCGACGAATACCGCCCGGAGGAGGTCAATCACTGGCGACCCCGCCATGATCCACGACCCCATGATCCACCCCAAGATAGGCGTCGATCACGACCTGGTCTTTCCGCACGACCTCGGGCGGACCGTCTGCGATCTTCCGGCCATAGTCCAGCGCCACGACCCGGTCGGAGATGTCCATCACTACGCTCATGTCGTGCTCGATCAGGGCGATGGTCGTGCCAAACTCGTCGTGGACGTCGAGGATGAAGCGGGACATGTCCTCCTTCTCCTCGACGTTCATGCCGGCCATCGGCTCGTCCAGCAGCAGCAGCTGGGGCTCGGCGGCCAGCGCGCGGGCCAGCTCCACCCGCTTCTGGAGGCCGTACGGGAGCCGGCCGGCCGGCGTCTTGCGGATGGCCTGGATCTCCAGGAAGTCAATGACGCGCTCGGCGGCGGCCCGGTGCTCGAGCTCCTGCCGCTTGGCAGGCCCCCAGTAGAGGGCGTCCAGGAGGAAGTGCCCACGCATCTTGAGCAGCCGGCCGGTCATGATGTTGTCCAGCACGGTCATGCCCTTGAACAGGGCGACGTTCTGGAAGGTCCGGGCGACGCCGAGGGCGGCCACGTCGTAGGGCTTGAGCTGGGTCCTGTCCTTGCCCTCGAACAGGATCCGCCCCTTCTGGGGATGGTAGAAACCGCTAATCACGTTGATCAGGGTGGTCTTCCCCGCCCCGTTCGGACCGATGATCGCGACGATCTCTCCTCGGTAGACGTCCACGCTCACGTCGGTCAGCGCCTGCACCGCCCCGAACCGCACGGTGATGTCGTCGACCCGGAGCAGGGGCTCCCGGCGTGGGGCGCCTGCAGCCCCCGCTTCCGGGATCGGTCGCTCAGCGAGCGTCGACGGCATCTAGACCCCTTCCACGTCCATGATCCGCACCTGACGCTCCATGTCCGATGTCCTGCCGTCCTCGTAGATCACCGTGACCTTCACGGCTACGCTCGAGGCCTTGGGGTCATAGAGAGCGGCAATGATGGGCGCATACCTCTCATTGATGAACCCGCGACGGAGCTTCCTGGTTCTCGTGATCTCGGCATCGTCGGGGTCCAGCTCCTTGTGCAGGATGGCAAAGCGCTTGACGCGCTGCGACGGGGCCAGGCTCTGGTTGGTCCGGCGGATCTCCTCGTGGAGCAGGTCGTACGTGGCCGGGTTCTGGGCGAGGTCGGTGTAACCCGAGTAGCCGATGCCGCGCCGCTCGGCCCAGTTCCCCAGGACCTCCATGTCGATGTTGACCATCGCGGCGACGTAGGGCCGCTCATTGCCCACCGCCACCGCCTCCTTGATGTAGACGCTGAACTTGAGCTTGTTCTCGATGTACTGGGGGGCGAAGACCGTGCCGTCGTGGAGCGTGGACACGTCCTTGACACGGTCGATGATGACCAGCTGCCCGTCCGGGTCGAAGAGACCTGCGTCGCCGGTGTGGAACCAGGCGTCCTTGAGCGCAGCGGCGGTCTGCTCGGGGCTCTTGTAGTAGCCGGAGAAGAGGCCGGCGGTGCGGATGAGCACCTCGCCCCGCTCGGAGAGCTTGATCTCGACGCCGGGAATGGGCGGTCCGACGGTCTCGAGCTTGACGTGGCCGTCGCGGTGCAAGGTCGCCGGGGCGCAGCACTCGGTGGCGCCGTAGAGCTGCTTGAGGTTGACGCCGATGGCGCGGAAGAACTGCATCATCTCCGGCCCGAGGGCGGCGCCGCCCGTGATCGCCGCTCGGATGCGGCGGAAGCCCAGTTGGTCGCGGAGCGGGTCGAAGACGAGCCACCGCCCGAGCGAGCACAGCGCGCGGAGCCCCACGGGCACGGGCTTGCCCTCGAGCTCGAGCTTGGCCTTGCGCATCCCGCGCGGGAGGAAGAACTTCGTCAGCCGGAGCTGGAGCCAGTTGGCGTCCTCGATGCGCACCTGGGCTTGAGAGAGAATGTTCTCCCAGATGCGAGGCGGCGCGAACGTCATGGTGGGGCCGATCTCCCGGAAGTCGTGCCGGACCGTCGAGGCGTCCTCAGGGCAATTGACCGTGCAGCCGGAGAGAAAGGCCACCGCCATGGAGAAGAAGCTGTCGCCGATCCAGGCCATCGGCAGGTAGGCCATGATCTCGTCGCGCTCGTCCAGGCGCTCAGCCTGGAGGAAGTTCCTGCCGGTGCTGACGAGCGCCCCGTGGGAGATCATCACGCCCTTGGGGAAGCCCGTCGTCCCCGAGGTGTAGTTGATGATGGCGAGATCCGAGGCCTTGCCCTTGGCCACCTCGGCGTCCCAGTACCCAGGGTGCGCGGCGGCGAACCCCGCGCCCAGCTCCTGGACCTTGTCGAGACCCAGGAGGAAGGGGTAGTCGTAGTGCCGCATGCCCTTGGGGTCGTCGTAGACGACCAGCTCGACCGCGGGCAGCTTGTCCTTCATCTCGAGGATCTTGTCCACCTGCTCCTGGTCCTCACAGACGACCACGCGGGACTCGGAGTGGTCGATGACGTAATGCATCTCCGCGGCGATGGAGTCTTGGTAGACGGGCACAGGCACCCCGCCCAGGGCCTGGGCCGCCACCATGGTCCAGTAGAGCTGCGGTCGGTTGTCGCCGATGACGGCGACCTTGTCGCCGCGGCGGAAGCCCAGGCTGGCCAATCCGAGGGCGATGCGCTGGACGTGGTCCGCGTACTGGCGCCACGTGTAGGCCTGCCAGATGCCGAATTCCTTCTCGCGGATGGCGACGCGGCGGTTGCCCCAGCGCTCGGCTTGGGCGAGCAAGAGCTGCGGCAGTGTCTCGGCCGAGGGCTCCATCACGCCGTCGTAGCGTAGTCGGGGCGCAGTCGACCGCGCCCTGCCGCGCGGGTTGCGCAACTCTGCCCCATGCCCTGCCCGCCTACGCCGCTGGAGAGCGTCCCCATACCCCTATCCCTGGCGTTCGTCCGGCCGCCGATCTGGAGATCTCGGGAGTGCCGCTGCGCTGGACCCTAAGCTGAAGTGGCGAGAGTCTAGCCGAGGGCCATGGGCCTGTCAAGCCATTGGCTCGGTAAGACAAGGGTTTACGGCCCCTCTGTTAGGATGGGGGACGCAATGGCGGGAGGGCTCGTTTGGCTGATTCTGGGGGTAGCCGGCGCGGCCGCGCAGCTCGAGCTCGACTGCGCCGCGCCCGAGCGCGCCCGGGCGCTCATCGAGTACGCCAGGCTCTCGGAAATCGAGCAGGTCGAAGACATCCATCGGGACGCGTTCGACAAGGCACTCGCCCGCTGTCAGTTGGGAGCCGGCCGCGAGGCCTGCCGAACCGAGCAGCGGCGGCAGGCCGATCTCGAGTGGGAGCGCAAGCTGGCGGAGATCAAGGCCAGATACGAGAAGATGCACACGGATTTCGAAGAGCGGTGCCGGGCCTCGATCGCCTTGAGGTAGTGCAGCACGCCCGCGTGGATCATGGTCGGGTGGATGCCCCGGTCGCGCTCGGCGAAGCGCTTCGCGAAGGCACGCGTCGGTGGCCATCTCCGGCCGATGATAGGGGTGGCGTTCGGACCGCACAAGCGGATATCATGCGCGCCATGAGCCCACGACTCCTCTTCATCGGCGCAGGCGCGATCGGCAGCTATCTCGGCGGGTTCCTCTCCCGGGCCGGGCACGAGGTCACGCTCGTGGACCCTTGGCCCGAGCAGGTCGAGGCGATACGCGCCCGCGGCCTCAGCGTGAGCGGGCCGCACGAGCCCTTCGAGGCGCGGCCGGCGGCGCTCCACGTTCACGAGGCGCAGCGGCTCAGGGCCGATTTCGACGTCGCATTCGTCGCGGTCAAGGCCTACGATACGGCGTGGGCGACGCACATGGCCCTTCCCCGCCTCGGGCCCGACGGCTACGTCGTCTCGGCACAGAACTGCTGGAACGATCCCGTCGTCGCGGCCATCGCCGGCCCGGATCGCTCGGTCGGGCTCGTCATGTCCAAGATCGCGGTCGCCCTCTGGGAGCCCGGGCGCGTCGAGCGGGGCGCCGAGAAGGGCAGCGGCTCTGGGCACGACGTGTTCCGCGCGGGCGAGCACGACGGCCGGATCACGCCCCGTGTGGAGACTCTGGCCAGGATGCTCTCGGTCATCGACGGCGCCAGGGCGACGGACAACCTCTGGGGCGAGCGCTGGTCCAAGCTCTGCGCGAACGCGATGGGGAATCCCGTGCAGGCGATGACCGGGCTCGGCAGCCTCGAGATCGCGGCGAAACCTCGGGGGCGCGAGATCACCATCCGCCTGGCATCCGAGTCAGCCCGCGTCGGGCTGGCGGCCGGCTACTCGATCCCCAAGTTCGGCGGCGCGGAGGCCAAGACCTGGTCGGCCGCGGACGACGGGGCCGTCTACGCCGAGCTCGACGCCATGCTCGTGCCCAAGGACGGCTCGAGCCGGAACTGGCGCGCCTCGATGGCGCAGGACGTGGCCAAGGGACGGCGCTCGGAGATCGAGCAGATGAACGGCCACGTGGTGGCTCGCGGGCGCGAGCTCGGGGTGGCGACGCCGCTCGGGTCGGTCGTGGTCGGCCTCGTTCGCGAGATCGACGCGGGCGCCCGGAGGCCCGCCCCCGAGCTGATCGAGCAGGCGCTCAAGGCGGCCGGCGCCTAGTACACCAGTTCGCGCAGGCGTGAGCCGCTCGGCGCAGCGCCTTTTTCGCTTGACAGCCGCGCGCGTGGCGCGTCGCCGCGGCCTGGCAGCTCGCGGTCGATGCCGGCTCAGAGGCCCATCCGAGCCGGCCGATGGGCGAACGATCACGGTCGAATAACGAATGGTCTCCCGCTCTCCGATCGTCCTTCCTGGCCGCTCCCCGGCGCCCCTGAAATCCGGGTGTAGAGTCGCCTCACCGCCAAGGGAGGGACGCGCCATGACGATTGACTCACTGAAGGATTCCGCCGTTCCCCGTCGTGCCGAACAGCTGGACCGGCTCGGCGACGAGATCGCCGAGCTATCGGCTCACCTGGACGCCGCGACCGCGCGGCTGCTAGAGCTGATCCGCGAGTTCGACGCCCGCGGAGGGTGGAACACCGGCTTCCGCTCCTGCGCGGCGTGGCTGAGCTGGCGGGTGGGGCTGGAGCCGGGGGCGGCTCGGGAGCGGGTGCGGGTGGCGCGGACGCTGGGGACGCTGCCGCTGCTGGCGGAGGCACTGGCGCGAGGGGAACTGTCGTACGCCAAGCTGCGGGCGCTGACGCGAGTGGCGACGCCGGAGACGGAGGAACGGCTGCTCGGGGTGGGGCGGGCGGGTACGGCGGCGCATGTGGAGCGTATCGTACGGGGCTGGCGACGGGTGGACCGGAACGCCGAGGCGCGAGAGGCGGCGCGCCAGCACACGCGGCGAGGGTTGCAGGTGTACGAGGACGAGGACGGCATGGTCGTGGTACGGGGGCGACTCACGCCGGAGGTGGGGGCGCTCCTGCGGCGTGCGCTCGACGCCGCCCGCGAGGTGTTGTACGAGCGGGCCCGGGGGTCGGAGGCTGCGGGCGAGCAGGCTCCGACACCGGCGCAGCAGCGGGCGGACGCGCTGGCGCTGGTAGCGGAGACGGCGCTGCACCACAGCCTCGATCCCGGCGCCCCGGGCGAGCGCTACCAAGTGGTGGTCCATGTCGATGCATCGGCGCTGGCGGATCCGAATCAGCCGGGGCAGTCCGTCCTCGAGGACGGCGCGCACGTTCCCGCGGAAACGTCTCGGCGTCTGGCCTGCGATGCGAGCCGGGTGGTGATGCGGCACGACGATGCTGGGCGCGTCGTTGAGATCGGAGCGCGGACACGGACCATTCCTCCCGCCCTCCGGCGCGCGCTCCAACAGAGGGACTGGGGCTGCCGCTTCCCGGGATGCGGTGTGCGGGTGGGCCAGGGGCACCACCTGCGCCACTGGGCTCAGGGCGGCCCCACGGCGCTCTCCAATCTCGCCCTGCTGTGTCGGCGCCACCATCGCGCGGTGCACGAGGAGGGCTATCAGGTCGCCCGAGGTCCGGACGGGGAACTGCGGTTCTCGCGTCCGGACGGCCGGCAGCTGCCGGAGGTGCCGGTGCCCGCGCCGGTGCCTGACGATCCGGTCCAGGCGCTCCGGGCGGATCACGCCTCGCGGGGCCTCCTCGTGCACTCGCGGACTGGATGCCCCGGCTGGCTTGGGGAGCGGCTCGACCTGGGTTGGGCGATCGATGTGTTGCATCCGCGCGCCCGACGCGCGGAGGGCATGGTGGAACCGGGCCCAGACCATGAGTATCGAACATGAGACTTTCGATTTTCACGGTAACGCGGGGGCGTGATCCGACGGGCACGACGACTGGCCGAGCTGCGCTCCGCCTTGAAGCGGGCCCGCGTCACCCTGCCTAGAGCGGCCGAGGGTAGAAGCGGACGTCCGTCTTCGAGGCGTCCCAGGCCCGGTTCGCCGCCTCGATCTCCCACGATTCCATGCAGTCCTGCTGAGCGCGCATGATCTCCTCGATCATGTCGCGCGGGTCCGCGTGGAAAGACGCGTGCAGGAACCGCTTAGCGTGGCCCGTCGCCGTGCGCGAGGCGTAAAAGGCCTTCTCGACGATGGATGTCCCGCGCGACCAGCGCTAACCGCTTCTCCGCCCCGACCACGGCCTCGAGCTGCGCCCACTTGGTCTTGTCTTGAGCTTCTCCTTGCGCTCCACCTCCTCGTCGAGCGCGAGCTTGGCAAGCCGGATCTCGTAGTAGATCAGCACCGTGGTGCCGTCCTGCACGGCGCGCTGGATGTCCTAGATGCTGATGTAGTCGCCGAACACCGCGCGCGTGTTGGCGTCTTGCAGCTCGATCGGCGAGCCGATGAAGCCGATAAACGAGGTATGCGGCAGCGCGTCGCGCATGTGGCGCGCGTAGCCGTCGATGAAGTCGTACTGGCTGCGGTGCGCCTGGTCGGCGATTACCACGATGTTGCGGCGCTCGGAGAGCGTCAATACCTCCACTCCTCATGCGCCAACGGCGCCCGATTCAGTTCCGCCCGGCACAGGCGCCATGTAGGCATCAGCGTGTCCATCAACCCGCGGAACCGCTCGTTGTGGCGCCGTTCGAGGATGTGGACCATCTCGTGCACCAGGATGTACTCCAGACACGAAGACGATTTCTTGGCCAACTCCAGATTTAGCCAGATGCGCCGGGCCGCGGCATTGCAGCTACCCCAGCGAGTCTTCATCTTCTTGATTCGCACTTCGGGAACCGTCACGCCGACCTTGGTTTCCCATTTGGCGAGAAGCGGCAGAATCTGCGCCCGGAGCCGTCCCCGACACCACTGCTGAAGCACGGCTTCGCGTTTGTCCCGGTTGGTCCCCGGGCGGACGCGCATTTCCATAGCCGTGTTATTCGACAGGCACACCGACGGTTGGCCGTCGTGCTCGATCACGTCGAGCCGGTAGCGCCGGCCCTGAACGTAATGGCTTTCGCCGGTCGCAAGCTCGCGCTGTGATTGGCGCACCTGCTGCTCGAAATCGGCCTGCTGCCGACGAATCCATCCGAGGCGTGAAATGACGGCGAGCCGCACGGCGTCATCACCAAGGCGAAGCGGTGCGGCCACCCGCACTCGGCCACCCGGCGGGTAGACACCCACATGGAGGTTCTTGATGTCCTTGCGGACAACCTCGATAAGCAGCCCTCGGACCTCGATGTGCTGCCGTTTAGTATTCACGCTGGTTCTTCACGATCTCAAAGATGGTACCCCCCAGACCCGCATCCGCACCGAGCACCGACTGGATGGCGTTGCGGACCTCGCGCTCCTTGAACTTGTTGCCGCGCCAGTCCGCCTTCTTTATCTGGCGGATAGCGCGATCCACCGCCAGCGCCCTCGCTTCTCTGGCATCCGCGGCTGGAGCTGAGCCGTAAGGCGCCGGTCGCTCCCGTACCGCCAGCACGCTGGCGTCCTCCAGGTTGTCATAGAGCGCGCGCAATGCGGCGCTGTTGATGCTCGAGGGATAGGACGACTGGGTCTCCGGCTGGCTCACCTGCTTGGTCAGCGCGACGATCCTTGCCAGGTAGGCCTTGTAGTCCATCGCCTCCTGCTTGCGCTGCGCGATCAGTGCGTCGAGCAGCTCCGACATCTTCTCGTAGTACTTAGGGTTGACGGCCATCTCGTCGATGATCAGCCTGCGGACGTTATTCTCGATCGTCTCGGCCATCGCCTCCCGGTTCTCGCGCAGACCCCTGGGCAGCGCGTCCACGGCCGCGTCACCGCGCTCCACGATCAGTTGCACCAGCGTCAGGTCGTCGAACGCCGACAGCTTCTCGCTCTCCTCCGCCCGGATGTAGGTATCCAGCAGGTGCCGCATGGCCGGCTCGTACATCTTCAGGTCGATGTAGTCGCCGCTGGCGAGCTTGACCTCTTCGCGCACCTTCTCGTAGTGGTCCACCTCGCCCTTGATCTCCTGCGTCTCCGCATCGGAGTAGCCGGCCTCGCGCATTTCATTCGCGAGGTTGGCGTAGGCCCGCAGAAACGCGGCGGCGAGCTTGTACAGCGCCACGCGCCTGGGCTCGTTGTCCTTCAACTGCTCGGCATTGCCGCTCTCGGCTGCGCAGAAGTACCGCAAATAACCCGCCGTATCGCGGGGAGGCTCCACCGGTTCGCACAGCGCCTTAACCGCCTCGCGCGCTTCCTCCAGCCGCTCCCGGCCCTGCTGGAGGCGATCCTTCAACAAGCCCTCGACGTCGGCCTTGTCGTAGCCGCCGAAGGCTTCCCCGGTGTAGTCCTTGATGGACTGCTCCAGCGACCGGAAGAGATCCTTGTAGTCGATGATATAGCCGTACTCTTTGTCCTCTCCGTCCAGGCGGTTGACCCGGCAGATCGCCTGGAAGAGGCCGTGGTCCTGCATCTGCTTGTCGATGTAGAGGTACGTCGCGGGCGGCGCGTCGAAGCCGGTCAGCAGTTTGTCCACGACGATCAGCAGCTTCATCTGCCCGGGCTCGTCGATGAAGCGCTTTTTCACCCCCTTCTCGAACTGCTCCACCTTGTACATAGCAGTCTCTTCCGGCTCGTTGAAGTGCACCGCGAGCATCTTCCGGTAGATGTCGTACTGCCGCAGCTTCTCGGTCTGCCCCTCGCCGGTCTCTTCGCCCTTGATGTCCGCCGGTGACGGCGTGTAGGACGTGACGATCGCGCACTTGCCCGCGAGATCCGTCTGCTGGAACATCTCGAAGAAGCGACACGCCGAGTAGATGCTGCCCGAGACCAGCATCGCGTTGCCGTGGCCGCTTTTCAGCCGGTCCCGCGTCTCCATGTCCAGCAGGATGTCATTGACGATCTGGGTCAGCCGGTCCCGGGCGCTCAGCACCTTCTGCATCGTGCCCCAGCGCTGCTTGAGCTGGGCCTTAGCCACGTCCGTCAGCCCCTGGGTCTTCAGCTCGAACCACTGATCGATCTTCGCCTGCGAGGTAATGTTCTGGTCGATATCGCGCGCCTCGTAGCGCAGGTCGAGCACCACGCCGTCTCGCACCGCCTCGTCATACTTGTAGGTGTGGATGTACGGCCCGAAGGTCTCGATGCTCCGCCGCTTGTCGTCCTTGAGCAGCGGCGTCCCCGTGAAGCCGATAAGCATCGCCCCGGGCAGCAGCGCCTTCATCGCGTCGTGCAGCTTGCCGGACTGGGTGCGGTGGCACTCGTCCACGAAGACGAAGACCTCGCCCTTGGCGTGAAATCCCGTGGGCAGGTGGCTCCGGATGTCCTCAAGGAAGGCATCGATGTCGCCTTCCTCCGACGCGCCGAACTTGTGGACCAGCGAGCCGATCAGCCACTTGTCACTGGCGTTGAGCACCTGCACCAGGTCGGCGCCGCTCTTGGTGCGGTAGATGTCCTCGCTGACGCCCTTGAATACCTTCTCGATCTGCTCGTCCAGTTCGGTGCGGTCGGTGATGATCAGCACGCGGGCATCACGCACGTGCTCGCGGATCCACTTTGCCAGCCAGACCATGATCAGACTCTTGCCGCTGCCCTGAGTGTGCCAGACGATGCCGCCCTCGCGACGCTGCACGCGCGTCTGAGCCGCCCGCACCCCGAAGTACTGGTTGTGGCGGCAGGTCTTCTTGATGCCCGCGTCGAAGACCATGAAGTCGTGCACCAGCTCGAGCAGCCGCTCGTGGCTACAGAGCTGGCCCAGCTCGCGCAGCAGCGGGTTACCGCCGGCCTCCGGGTGCGCGTCGCCTTCCTTCCAGCGCAGCCAGTACTTCTCCGGCGTCTCGATCACGCCGTAGCGCAGCCCCTCGGTGTCGTTGCCCGCCATCACGAGCTGCACCGTGGCGTAGAACGGCCGGATGAAGTCCTTCTTCTGGCTGTCCAGGTTCTGGCGGATACCTTCGGTCACCGACACAGTGGAGCGCTTCAGCTCCAGTACGCCGAGAGCGATCCCGTTGACGTAGAGCACGAGGTCGGGTCGCTTTGTGTTCTCCCCGGCGACGGTCACCTCCTCGGCGATGCCGAAGTCGTTGTCGCCGGGCTTCTTCCAGTCGATCAGCCAGACGGTGATGTTCTGCTCGCCCACGTCCGGCCGAACCTTCACGCCGTAGCGGAGCAAGCCGTACACCTCGCGGCTGGCGTCGTAGAGCGTTTTGCTGCCACCAAGCGCAGCGGCCTTGCTCAGCTCGAACAGCACTTTGCCTATGATCTTGTCGCTGTGGCCCTGCCGCTTGAGCCAGTCGGTGAGCAGCGCCTCCTCGAGGTTGCTATTGTCAGGGCGGTCCTTCCAGTGGCCGAGGTAGGCATAGTCGAGCGCGTCCTTGAAGAACGCGACCACGCGCTTCTGCGTGAGGAGTTCCCGCTGGCCCACCGTGCTCATGCGCCGGCCTCCACTGGCGCCGGCTTGACCAGTCGCACCCGGCCCGTGAGGAGCTGCTGCATTATGCCCTGCTTGATGCCGCGGGTCTTGTCTCGCCTTCGTTCCAGCGCCGCGATTTCCGTGTCCATGTCGAAGAGTACATTCGCGATGGCTGTCTGTTCCTCAACGTTCGGCACCAGGAAGCGGAAGTTGGCCATGTCCCGACCATACAAGTGAAAGACCGTCGTGCCAGACACGAGTTGCATCACCTGACTGCGATGCACCTTGATTGCTCCCGCCAGAAACTCGCCATGTAGGACATCCGCCGGCGCGCGAATAACAAGAATGTCGCCCCCGAGGATGACGTTGGACAACAAGATGCAACTCGCCGTCGCCAAACCGGTCGGGGTTACGTCGGACGTAGGCATTAGCACGTCATTGCGAACAGAACGAGCATACGACCCGTCCCGGTCAGTCCCATTCAGAACTTCTGCGATGCGCTCTCCGTAGGTCGTAAAGAGCTCGCCGTAGTGGATGCATCGCACCCTCCCGTCGGGGCTCAGGTCAGCCTTGGACAAACCCAAGCCTTTGAAGAATGAGGCGATATCCCCGAGCCGCCTCGTCTCCCACTCCCCGCTGAACCCCGGCAGGCGGGTCTTGCCGGTGAGGAGTTGCTGCATGGCCGCCTGCTTGATGGCTCGCTTCTTGGCGATCAGCGCCTCCAACGCCCCGAGCAGCCCGTCCACATCCGACAACGCCTCGGCGATCGCGCGTTGTTCGGATTCAGGGGGCAAGGCAACTACCGCTTGCCGTACCTGTTGAAGACTGATCTGGGGGTAGGCTTGGCCGGTTGTGATTGTCTCAAATGTCTGCCGTACTCGGTGCTGGGATAGAAAATGGTAGACGTATCCCGAATCCACGCTAGGCGCGGCGATGCGGATTCGCGCTATGTGTTGATTGATATTCGCAGATCCGACGCCTCTTAGTAGAACGACGCGCCCTACGTTGCCGGTAATCGTGATTAGTATGTCTCCGTCACGAACCTCACTTCGTCGTAGTGATTCATTTGCAGCGGACGAAATGAACATTGATTGATCGAGGTCGAGCCCGTTATCTGAGACACACTCACTCCTTAAGAACAAAATGCCCCTTTGTTCCCACTTGAAACCGTAGGTCGTCGGCGTCGCTCCTTTTGTTATGAAACCGGAAAGCTTGGCTAGAGGCGAAACGCTCCACTCCTCCGGAAAGAGTCCGATCTCGGTTCGCTTGTATCCTGGTGGCACATCGGGCGCATCGGCCTTGGTCAGATACCGGGCGGACGCCTCCTTAACCTGCACAGCTTCGCCGCTCATCCCCACGCGAGCCCCATCTTTTTCAGGTGCGATTCAACCTTCGAGCAGAGCGCTTCGACCTCGCACTCAAGTTCAGGCAGCGGCTGCGCGTAACGGTCTTCCAGTTCCTTCACGCGCCCGGCGAGTTGCTGCGTCAACCGCTGCACCTCGCCCTCGATGCCGGCGCGGATGCTGGCGAACCACTTTTCCTCGACCACCAGCCTCTTGATCTCCGCCTCGATAAGCTTGGCGTACCTCGCCAGGACCTTCTCATCGAGCACCGCTTGCGCGTCCTTGACGGCCTTGCCCGCCTCGGACTCGGCCTCGATCAGTTCCAGGCAGCGAATAAGGGTGTCCCGTTCTTCGTCGCTCTCCGGCGCGCCTTCGATGGCCTTGAGCCGCTCCTTCACGCCGCCCTTCGTGACCTTGCCGTTGTCGTTGGTGGCGTCCTCCAGCAAGCCCTCTTCGCCGGTGTGTTCCTCGACGAACTCCTCCAGCTCGCGGGCTACGGTTTCCTGCCTGGCCTGTAGCGCCTCGATGGCGGAGTGCTCTTTGGCGAAGTAGCGGGCGACGATCAGCGCCGGGGGGACCAAGTCCATCTTGTACTTCTTGCGGCCGATGGTCAGATCCGCCGTTTCCTTGATCTTCTTTTCCTTGTCCTCGATAATCCCGCGCGGCTTGGCGGCCTCAACCCAGCCGTCGGCGGCGATCAGGTACACGTCGTCTTGCATCGTCTCCGCCCAGTAGTCCATCAATCGCTGGTAGACGTCGTAGCGGCTGAGCAGCGATAGGTCGCTGAAGCGCGCGAGCAGGTCTTCCGACAAGATGTGGATGACCTGTCTGGGGAGGTCGTTGATCTTCAGACAATTGAGCCACGCCTCGTGCGCGTTGCGCCAGGCACCGATGGCGGCCACGACCCGCTCGGCATAAGCGCTGAACTCAGCATGGCCGAGGATGGTGGGCTTCACCTCCTGCGTCTCGACGCGGGTCATGCTGTAGCCCGCGCGAGCGTGGTCTTTGAACAGCGCCTGGCGCAGCGATGGGAAGACGGTCCAGTAGGCATCGAGCGCGTCGCTGTCGCGGTTGGGGATGCCGCCGTTCAGGTGCGCGTCGAGGTCGTGCAGGTCCTCCGGCTCGCTCGAATCGATGTAGCGCGAGATGTTGAGGTTGTAGTCGTTGGCGGGGCTCGCGATCTCGCTCACCGGCACCATGCGCGCATAGCGCGACAGCTCGACCTGCCGGTTGAACACGTCCACGATCTTGTGGATGTCCTGGGCGCGCAGGCGGTTCTTGTTGCCGTCCTTGAGGAAGCCCTTGCTGGCATCGATCATGAAGATGCCGGTGCGGGCGTGGGCGTTCTCCTTGTCGATCACCACGATGCAGGCGCGGATGCCGGTGCCGTAGAAGAGGTTCGCGGGCAGGCCGATGATGCCCTTGATGAGGCCGCGCTGGATGAGGTTGCGGCGGATGTCGGCCTCCTTGTTGCCGCGGAAGAGCACGCCGTGCGGCAGGATGATCGCGCCTTTGCCCTTGCTCTTGAGCGACGCGATCAGGTGCAGCAGGAAGGCGTAGTCGCCGTTCTTGGCCGGAGGGATGCCGTACTCGAAGCGCCCGAACACATCGTTGGCCGGGTCGAGCCCGCTGGACCAGGCTTTGGCGGAGAAGGGCGGATTCGCAACAGCGAAGTCGAAGGTCTTGAGGCTGTCGTCCTTGTTCTTGAAGTGGGGCGCCGCCAATGTGTTGCCGCGCCAGAGTTCGTGGGTCGGGTGCCCGTGCAGGAACATGTTCATCCGCGCCAGCGCCCAGGTGGCGACGTCCATCTCCTGGCCGTAGATGGTCATGCCGCGCGGCGCCTGGTCGGCGGCCTTGAGCAGCAGCGAGCCGGACCCGCAGGTTGGGTCGTAGATGGTCTGGTCCTGGCGGGTGTCGGCGCCGATGCCGACCACCTGAGCCATGATGCGCGAGACCTCCGCCGGGGTGTAAAACTGCCCCTTGCTCTTGCCACTCTCGGTGGCGAAGTGGCGCATCAGGTACTCGTAGGCGTCGCCCAGCAGGTCGTCGCCTTCCGCCCGGTTGGCGCGGAAGTCGAGGCCATCGAAGATGGCCACCAACTTCGAGAGCTTGTCCTGCATGTCTTTGCCAGCGCCGAGCTTGCTTTCGTCGTTGAAGTCGGCCTGGTCGATCACACCCTTGAGGTCGTTGGCCTCCGCGAGCCGGCCGATGATCTTGTTGATCTTGTCGCCGATCTCTTTGTCACCCTTGAGCTTCACCATGTCGGCGAAGCCGCCGCCCTTGGGCACCTCGATGAGCGCGTCGGGCTTGCCGGCGTATTTGTCCGACACGTACTTCATGAACAGCAGCGTGAGGACGTAGTCCTTGTACTGCGAGGCGTCCATGCCGCCGCGCAGCTCGTCGCAGGACTGCCAGAGGGAGCTGTAGAGCTGGGATTTCTTCAGCGCCATGAATCAGTCCTCGTGGTGCGTTTGCGCGAGCGCAACCCTGTGGCCCGACTGGTTGGACGACATCGAGCCGTTGGCCAGCACGAAGCCGGCCACGCCCGCGGGCCCGAGGTGATGGACGATGTGCTGCACCCAGGCGAAGTTGGCGTTGCCCGCCGGCGGTGCGCCGTACTGCCAGAGCTGAGCTTCGTAGCCGACGTTGGCGGCGGTGCTCGAGTCTGCCCGTGTGTTCTTCTTCTGTTTCGCCATCTCCGCCCCTCGTTTCATCCTTCCGTTCGATAGTAACGTCGCTTCGGGTCCTGCGGCCCCGTGCCGACCTCGCGGACGAGCCCGCCCGCGACGAGCCGGGCGAGGCGCGTGCGCGTGGAGCGCGAGGTCAGGTGGATCGCGTTGGCGATCTCGCTGGTGAGCAGCCCCTTGCCGCGCGCCAGGGCCTTCACGATGGCCTGGTCGGTCTCGTCCAGCGCGGGTGCGCTGACGCGCTCGCTAAAGAGAGCCACCCGAAACCGCGTGCCGATCTCCTCGAAGACCGGGAGGGCGAGCCCCGCTTCGCGGCAGGCGCCCGTCATGCGCTGCACGCCGCTGCCCCACTGCTCGATCAGCCCGAGCGTGTGGAAAACCCGCCCGATGACGCGGTTGCGAAGCTTCGAGACACCGCGCGGGAGATCCTCGACGGTGAGCCCGAACGGGAGGAGCCCGGGGTTCTCGACCTCCAGCCGATCGTCGAAGATGGCGATGCGCAGCGGGGCGCCGCGCTGGGCGTAGTCAGCGTGCGCGACCGCGTTGATGACGGCTTCGCGAACCGCCACGGGCGGCAGGCTCCAGCGTTCGCGGCGGCGCACGGCGCCGATCTCGGCCCCGTGGAGTCCGTGCTTCTGCACGAAGGCGATCGCCTCCTCGATGGCCTGCACCGGATGGGAGCGGATCTCGGTGCGGTCGAGGATGCGGCTCTTGTCGGTGCCCCGAAACCGGCCGGCCTGGATCCAGGCGTCGGGGAAGTGGCGCTGGCGATCGCGGCCGAACAGGAGGACCCCGCCGACGGTGGGCACCTTGCGTCCCTGGTGATCCGTCACGAGGCGGAGAGTCTCGAGATCGCGGCGGGCGATCCTGCGGACGGGCGCGAACGACTCGGAAGCGGCTCGGAAGTCCAGCGCTTCCGAGTCGAGGTCCGGCATCGGCTGCTCGTCGAAGGCTTCGCCGCGCCCGAAGCGGCGCAGCTCCTCGACCAGTTCCCGGTCGGCCCGCCGGTTGGTGGAGCCCACGCGCACGTAGACGCCGCCGTCGGGCCCCGCGCGTTCGAGATAGTGCGGGCGGCTCGGGCTCGGGTAGACCCGCACGGCCAGGACCTGGGTGCGCCGCCAGGGTAGGATCTCGATCTCCGGCATGAGCCGAGGGGCCACCTGATCGCTGATCAGGTTGGCCAGACGTTCCTCCAGATCGAGAGGGTCGCTGACACCGCGGACGTGACCGCTCCGGTCCTCGACGCCGACCAGAAGCGTTCCGCCCGCGGTATTCGCGAAGGCGATGATCGTCTTGAGGGCTCCTTCCGGCGCCGACAGCTCGCGCTTGAACTCGAGGGTCTTGCCCTCCGGGCGCTTGAGCAGTTCGACCAGGTCCATTGTGCTCGGAAGTCTACTCGGAAGATACGACCTGCGTCAATCTTCCGAGCACCGCCGCCGGCCGGAGCGCACCAGACCACGGCAACGGTCCTGCTCTCGATGACGAGGCACCGGCCGACACGCGATGTCGGGGTGTCTAACTGAGCTAGTCCCGGGGCGGGGGCGGGTAGAAGCGGGCGTCCTTCTTCGCGGCGTCCCAGGCCTGGTTCGCCGCCTTGATCTCCCACGATCCCATGCAGTCCTGCTGCGCGCGCACGATCTTCTCGATCATGTCGCGCGGGTCCGCGTGGAAAGACGCGTGCAGGAGCCGCTTGGCGTGGCCCGTGGCCGTGCGCGAGGCATGAAAGGCCTTCTCGACGATCTCGCCGAGCTTGGCGTCGATCTGCGCCGCAGGCACCACCCAGTTGACGAGCCCCATGGCGAGCGCCGCCTCGGGTCCGATGTGGTCGTTCAGCAGCGTCAGCTCCTTGGCGCGCCCGAGACCGATGATGCGGGCAAGCCGCAGAATGGAGCCGTCCGGGATGAGGCCGTGGCGCGTGGCACCGAGCCCAAGGACGGCGTCGTCGGCCGCCAGGCGCAGGTCGCACGCGACCGCGAGTTGGAGCCCGCCGCCGATCGAGTAGCCGTGGAGCACCGCGACCACGAGCTTGTCCATGTCCTCGAGGCAATTGAGCCCGCGGATCCAGTGCCGGTAGAAGGCCTCGCCGATGCGCCCCGCCGAAAGCTCCTTCCTGTCCATGCCCGAGGAAAACGCCCGGCCCCTGCCCCGGACGACGACCACCCAGACGTCCGGGTCCTTGGCCGCGGCCTCCGCGTGATCCGCCAGCTGCGCCGCGAGATCGTGGTGAAGGGCGTTCAGCACGCCGGGACGGTTGAGCGTGAGCGTGGCAACGCCGTCCCGCACCTCGTAGAGCACGCTCGGCTCCGTCATCGGGACGTCCGCTCCTGACGGAATCCGAGGATGTCGCGGGCTATGACCATGCGCTGGATCTCCGAGGTGCCCTCACCGATCTCGGTCAGCTTGGCGTCGCGGAAGATACGCTCGATGGGGAACTCCGTGATGTAGCCGGCGCCGCCGTGGATCTGGAGCGCCTTGCTCGCGGCCTTCATCGCGACCTCAGACGCGAAGACCTTTGCCATCGATGCGGCCGTCTTCGCCGGCCGTCCCGCGTCCTTGAGGGCCGCGGCGCGGAGCGTGAGGAGGCGCGCGGCCTCGACCTCCGTGCCGATGTCGGCGATCATGCCCTGGAGCCCGTTGAACTCGGCCAGCGTCTTGCCGAAGGCCCGCCGCTGCTTCATGTATGCGAGCGCCTGGTCGAGCGCGGCCTGCGCGATGCCTACCGCCATGGCGGCCATGGCGACGCGGCCACCCTCGAGCACCTGCAGGGTGTTGACGAAGCCCTTGTGGAGCTCGCCCACGAGGTTGGCGGCGGGCACGGCAACGCTGTCGAAGATGAGCTCGGCGGTGTTCGAGGCATGGAGCCCGAGCTTCCGGTAGGGGCGTCCGGCGCTGAAGCCCTGCATGCCCCGCTCGAGCACGAAGGCGGAGATGCCCTTGTTGCCTCGCGCCGGATCGGTGACGGCCATCACGACGGCGACCTCCGCGACGCCCGCGTTGGTGATGAAGGCCTTGCTGCCGTTCAGAATGAAGTGGGAACCGTCGGGGACCGCTCGCGACGTCATCGCCGCGGCGTCCGATCCCGATCCCGGCTCGGTCAGCCCCCAGGCGCCCAGCGCTTCGCCGCGCGCCAGGCGAGGCAGGTACGCCGCCTTCTGCTCCTTCGAGCCGAAGAGCGCGATGTGGTTGGTGCAGAGGGAGTTGTGGGCCCACATCGTGATGCCCACCGAGGCGTCGACGCGGTTGAGCTCCTCGACGGCGAGCGCGTACGAGACGTAGTCGAGCGCGGCGCCGCCGTACTCCTCCGGCACGAGCGCGCCCAGCAGCCCGGTCTTGCCGAGGCTCTGGAGGATCTCGTGGGGGAACTCGTGGGCCTCGTCGTAGCGGTGGATCACGGGGGCGACCTCGGCGAGCGCCCACTCACGCGCCATGGCCCGGACCGCCCGCTGCTCGCGCGTCAGCTCAAAGTCCACGGCTCACCTTCCTGTCAAGCCGCCGGTGGGCGCATTACCCGCGTGGCCCGCCGGTGCCCCGAGCCGGGGATGCCTTCCTCCGCTCAGACCTCCTCGCCTCGACGCGCCTCCTCGCTCGGGCGCCTCCGCCTGCCCCCCATCCCCCGAGACGGGGGTGCGCTCGCCGCCCCGCTTCGCGGGGACGGCTCGCGCGGCGGAGGCGCCCTGCGCTTCGGGGCG
>JAUSJX010000015.1 GCA_030647435.1 Candidatus Rokuibacteriota bacterium | reverse complement strand
CCACGTCATCCGGCCCTGCTTGTACAGATCGTTGAGCGTGGGCATGAGGCTGTCCATCTGCCGCATTCTCTGTCCCCGGTCCTGCTGAAGGCACATGACGTCACTCTCCAGTCTTTAGGCGCTGGATTATCACCTCGGGATGCCTCTTTCAGAAGCAACCGAAGTGCCAGAGAGACAATTCAAGAAATTCGAGAGCTTGGCCGGCTCAGCTGTTCCTTTGAGTGGGACAACTCCGCCACATCGCGGCACGGGTACCCCACACACGGGCCATGAGCCCGGTCGGACCCCGCTTGTCATCGTGGCTTCCTTACTTGGACGACGCGACCTGGACACCATGATCCCGGATCTTAGATGACGGGATTCCGTCCGACTATTGGACCAAGGTCCAACCAAAGTCCAATAGATGCCGGGTTCGTGTCGACTAGAGTTCGGGCTAGTACTTGAACTCGAACTGCGTAACGACCTCCTGTCGCCGAAATAGTGGTTGGGCGGCGCACGGAACCTGTCAATAGGAATGAGACAAAGCGCTCACGAGATTAGTGTAGCGGCGCCTCCTCGGTAGTTCGGGTCGGCGGCGGTGAGCGCCGCGACAAGAATGGTGAGACCGAGGATCGCGAGCGCGATGGTCCTCTGCGAGCGACGAGAGACCAGCGTCGTGTTCGTCACGCACGATCCCCAGCAGGCGCGAGGCGCGCGAGGGCTCGGCTTCGAATGTGTGGGATCGTGAACCCGCCCCGGGCTCGCTGAGGTCCGGCGGCCGCCGGTTGCTACGGCACCCGGCCGTCGCGCGGGCGCCGCTCGCGCTCGCGCAGCTCGCGCCGCATGATCTTGCCTGTGGTCGTCGTCGGCAGGCTCTCGACGAACTCGATGTCCCGCGGATACTCATGCCGGGCGAGCCGTGTCTTGACGTGGTCGCGGATCTCCGATTCCAGCGCGGGAGAAGGCGTGTACCCTTCCCCGAGCACCAGGAACGCCTTGATGCTCTCGGTCCGCACCGGGTCCGGGACCCCGATCACCGCGGCGAGCCGCACCGCCGGATGGCGCACCAGCGCCTCCTCGATCTCCCCCGGCCCGATACGGTAGCCGGCTGACGTGATCACGTCGTCGGCGCGGCTCTGGTACCAGAAGTAGCCGTCCTCGTCGCGCGTCACGAGATCGCCCGTCAGCAGCCAGTCGCCGGCGAACTTGGCGGCCGTCGCTTCTGGACTGTTCCAGTACTCGAGCAGCATCACCGGATCCGGCCGCTTGAACGCGAGCTGGCCGACCTCGCCCGCCGCGAGCTCGTTGCCGTCGCCGTCGACGACGACGCCGACGTGCCCCGGCATGGCCAGGCCGAGCGAGCCGGGTTTTGGCCGCATCACCAGCTCGTTGTGGCCCAGCACCAGGTTGCACTCCGTCTGGCCGTAGGCCTCATTGATCCGGACGCCGAGCGTGGTCCGGGCCCACTCGATCAGCTCGGCGCCGACCGTCTCGCCGCCGGAGATCAGCGAGCGCAGCCGGAGGTCGAAGCGAGCGCGCGGATCGGGCACGGCACGCATCAGGCGGAGCATGGTCGGCACCAGCAGCGTGTTTCGCACGCCGTGCTTCGCCATCATGTGGTACGCCTGCTCGGGATCGAAGCCGGTCGACCGGAACGCGAGCACCGGCACCCCGTGGAACCAGGACGGCATCAGCACGTCCATCAGCCCGGCCAGCCAGGCCCAGTCGGCCGGCGACCATTGAAGATCGCCCGGCTGCGGGAAGAAGTCGTGGAGCACCTCCACGCACGGCACGTGACCGATCAGCGTGCGATGCGCGTGCAGCGCGCCCTTGGGGGGGCCGGTCGTGCCGGAGGTGAAGCAGAGGAGCGCGGGCTCGTCGGCCAGCGTGTCGACGGTGGAGAACTCCTCGCCGGCCTGGCTCATCAGCGCGTGGAGGTCGGCGGCACCGGCCGCCGGCCCGTCGACGCACAGCACGTTTGTGAGCCCGGGTGCTCGATCCTTGATTTCCAAGACCTTCGTGAGGTTCGCCGCGTCGGTCACCAGTACCCGCGCACCCGACGTCTCGAGACGGTACTGGATGGCGTCGGCGCCGAAGAGGACGGAGCAGGGCACGCTGATCATGCCGGCCCGCCACGCCGCCAGATGCAGCATGGCCGTCTCGGGCCGCTGGCCGAGCAGCAGCAGCACTCGATCGCCGCGTGACAGGCCGAGGCCAATCAGGAGGTTCGCGACCCGCTTCGACGCCCGCTGCAGGTCCCGGAACGTGTAGCGCCGAGCGGTACCGTCCGGCGCTTCGTGGATCAGCGCGACCCGGTCGCCCTCCGCTGCCCACCGGTCGCAGCACGCGACCGCCATGTTGAACCGTTCCGGGACGTTCCAGCGGAACGTCTCGTAGATCTCCTTGTACGTGGCGGCGCGAGTGATCAGCACGGCCGTCCTCCGTTGCACGCGGCCCGCACGAGACGGTTTTTGAGCGTGAGCCGGCCGAAAGAGATCGGGGTGAAGAGGGCCGAGGGCGGCATCAGGGGCGATCTTGCGCCGGCGAGCACGGGACAGTCAAGATGCGGCTTTCAAAAGAGCAGGCCCAGGTGCGTGAGGATCTTGCCCTCCTCCCGCAACTTGTGCTCCGGCCGGAAGACGCAGGGCTTGATAAGATGAAGACGGCCGTTCCAACGAGGTGCTCGGGCGGGCGAAGGCCGTCCCGTCCTTCCGAACGGAGGAGACCGTGCCGGAGATCACCGAAGGGGCCGCGCTCTGGGAGCCGTCGCCGGAGCGGCGGGAGCAGAGTCAGATGGCGGGCTACATGCGGTGGCTCGCCG
>JAUSJX010000014.1 GCA_030647435.1 Candidatus Rokuibacteriota bacterium | reverse complement strand
AGGACACGGAAATCCCAGTCTCCTACCGCATGCTCCGCCATGGTGACCGGTGGCTCATCTACGACGTCAGCGCCGAGGGCGTGAGCCTCGTCGCCAACTACCGGACGCAGTTCAACAACATCATCCGGACGTCCTCCTACGCTGCGCTGCTCAAGCGGATGCGGAGCAGGATCGAAGAATTCCGGGCGCCTCAGCGCTGAAGCTTGGAGAGCAGGTAGTCGACGCAGCCGTCGGGCGTGGCCAGGCTCGCGTGAGTGTAGATAACATCAAACCCATACTCAGACACCGGCCGCCCCAGGAGCCGACGGCACAGCCTGGCTGATCGGCGCGGATGTGGCTCAATTGCGAGCGCTGATCCAACTGAGGAACCCTCCGGGGTCGTGGCGTTCACCTTCGGGCTGTTGCACGGACTGGGGTTTGCGGGCGGGTTGAGCGATGCCGGCTTGCAGCAGGGACACATTCCGCTGGCACTGCTGTGTTTCAGCGGCGGCGGCGAGACGGGACCGAGATCAGGAACTGACACTTCATGAGGACTTCTCTTGATTCAACGATACTTACCGCCTTTGAGCAATGCTTTGATTTCGTCGTGGCTGCCCAAAAATGAAACGAAAAGATCGGCAGCCCGGTCTTGGAAGATGAAACGCAACGCCAAGCTCCCGCGACATTCGAAGAGCTTGTTCCCCAATTTGCGGATGGCAAGCCCGCTGTGGATGTGGGGTTGGCCGAAGATCTCGGTTAGCTCACACAACGCCATCAGGCACTCGACCTTTTCGGTCCTAGGCAGCTCCCGTAGCCGTCGTATCACGGCTGGGTCGATGGTCAGAGCCTTAGCCAATCATCTTCCTAAGCTGTTCGGTCGTGACGGTAACCAGTTCTCCAGAGCGTTTGAGCTGCCGGTAGCGTCTGTCCGTGGCCTTTTCCAAGTCTGCGACCTGTTCCGGCGTTGCCCCGTATTCGCGTTGCGCGTAGTCCGCAGATTCTACCGCGACTCTGCGCAGGGCGATGATGTCCGCCCCGCAGATAATCCCGATGTCTTCGCCGCGGGAGGCGGCGGCCAACCACCGGCCGAGATTCTTCTTTGCGTCAGTGATCGTGAGAGTCTTCATATGAACTTTATAAAGGCTCTAATAAGTCTTGTCAAGGCGTCGAACCGGCGGTCGATCTCGGTGAAGCGGCGGCCCAGGAACTCGACGAGCTGTTGGTACTCGGCGGACGTCATGGTCCATGAGTATTCCAGCTCGATGCCCCGTTCACGTGTCTCCATCCGTGCATACGCCGGCGGGCGCCATGCGTGGCTGAGGCCGATGGCTGCGCATGTGCTCTCGAGTTTCGCTCTGCTCATCGCGCTGGCGACACCGCCGGCGGCCTCGTCGGCGCCGCCGAACGCGCCATCTGCGGCCACGGCCCAGCCCCAGGTCCCGCCGACGGCGGAAACGCCGCCACCCAGGCCGGCGGGGCGCGCGTCCAGCTCGTCTACGGAGATCTCACGCTGACGGCGGCCTTCTCGATCACGGGCGCCGGCAACAACGTCCAGACCCCCTGGGGCCTCTACCCGGGCTACCCCCCGATGATCGACCAGGACTTCGACCGCGCCAACGAGAAGGCCTGGGTGATCGGCGCGGCCTACGACTTCTCGAAGCTGCTCACCCCGGGCCTGAGCGCCAACTTCAACTTCGTCTGGGGCGTGGACGCCAGCAATCCGTCCACGCGAAAGACGGCTCCCAACCCGACGGAGCACGACTTCACGGCCGACTACCGCCCCCCCTGGCGCTGGCCGGCCTTCCTCCAAGGACTCTGGGTCCGCGCGCGCGCCGCCGTCCTCGACCAGGAAGACGCCACGCGCACCGGCTACCAGTTCCGCTTGATCCTCAACTGGGATCGGGACCTGCTCTGATGTGGCTCAATTGCGAGCGATGATCCAACCTAAGAAAGAACACAACGATGAGAACCACCCGCACCCAAAGCCTCCTCGCCGCCGCGCTTGCCGCCCGGCGTGACATGGCAAGGGCGGGGATGCCCGATTCGTGCCACGCTCCGGCGCCGGGTCGCGTGGTGTGTGTCGGGCGCCCGTGACCTTGAGCGCTCGTACACTGGAGCGGACGGACGGCATGGCCAGGCTCGCGAGATCGGCCAAGAACGGCCTCGATCGCTCCAGCCCAGGACGAAGCCCTCCTTGGTGTCCCGTCCGTCGCGCGAAGAGCAGTACGCGGAGGGCAAGAGCCTGCGGGAGAAGTACCCGCGCAAGGCGCACGGCGAGTGGAAAGCGCCGGACGGGCGGCCCGATCCCATATCGCTCCTGGAGCAGTCGAACAAGGGACGCGTTCCTGAGCTGATACCCATTCGCCACGGGCGCATGCTGCGGACGCCGTTCACCTTCTACCGGGGCGCGGCGCTGAACAGGGCCGCCGACCTCGCCGGCACGCCGGCCACGGGGCTTCGCGTGCAGGCCTGCGGCGACTGTCACCTGCTCAACTTCGGCGGCTTCGCCACGCCGGAGCGGCGGGTGATCTTCGACATCAACGATCTCGACGAGACCCTGCCGGCTCCCTGGGAGTGGGACGTCAAGCGGCTGGCCGCCAGCGTCATGCTGGCCGGCCGCCACAACGGCTTCATCGAGGCCAGCGGGCGGGATGCGGTGCTCGCCTGCGTGCGGTCCTACCGGGAGCGCATGGCGGAGTTCAGCCAAATGCGGGTGCTGGACCTGTGGTACGCGAGCATCGAGGCCGAGGACCGAGGATAGTCAACATCAACGCCCTCCGGCAGCGGTGGCCCCCCTCGTGGCCCCCGTCCCCGTGACATAATCTCCCATACTCGGACACCGGCCGCCCCAGGAGCCGACGGCACAGCAGCACTGGTGCCCGCTGACCGCCGACCAGCGGAAGGAGTTCATTCCCCTGTTCGCCGACCTGCTCGACCGGGCCTACATGTCCACCATCGAGCGCTACAACGGCGAGCCCATCCAGTACACGGGCGAGCGTGTCGAGGGGGATTTCGCCG
>JAUSJX010000013.1 GCA_030647435.1 Candidatus Rokuibacteriota bacterium | reverse complement strand
CGTCCTCGTCCAGCAGTGCAACGACATCGCGTCCTCGCTCGGAGTAAAGCCCCTCACGTAAGATTCGCGCGCGGCGGGTCGGGGACGCGGGGCCGGGCGGGGACGCGGCGCGGGGTGCCCTCGTCCGCTCAAACCTCCTCGCCTCGCGCGCCTCCTCGCTCGGGCGCCTCCGCCTGCCCCCCATCCCCCGAGACGGGGGTGCGCTCGCCGCCCCGCTTCGCGGGACGGCTCGCGCGGCGGAGGCGCCCTGCGCTTCGGGGCGCGCTACGGCTCGTCGGATTCGCTCCCGAGGGCACCCCGCGCCGCGTCCCCGCCCGGCCCCGCGTCCCCGACCCGCCGCGCGCGAATCTTACGTGAGGGGCTTTACTCCGAGCGAGGACGCGATGTCGTTGCACTGCTGGACGAGGACGGGCGCGACGGGGATGCCCGTGACGCGGCGGTGGCGCTCCGTCTCCGCCTCGGGCTGGCCCGCCGTGTACACGCGCTCGTGCCCGTCGGCCGTCGGCATGTCTTGAAGCGCGCCCAGCATGTCGTCCATGTCCGCGGTGAACTCCTCGAGCGGTCGGAACCGCTTGATGTCGATGGCCGCGAAGCAGTGGCCCGTGTTGGTCAACTTCTGTGCGCGCAGTCCCTTCCTGTCGAGGACGTCACCGTAGACGGCGCCGCCGAGGACGCCTGAGAGAATGTCCACGAGAACGCCCAGGCCATAGCCCTTGTGGCTGCCCAGCTCCCGGCTGCCCCCGAGCGGGGAGAGCAGGCGAGAGGCCAGGACCCGGCTAGGGTCCGTGGTGGCCTGCGCCCGTTCGTCGAGCCCCCATCCCTCGGGGATAGGCTTGTTCCAGCGCAGGGCGATGTTCAACTTGCCCACCGCGACGGTGGTCGTCGCCATGTCGAGCACGTACGGCTCGCGGGCGGCGGCCGGCGCGGCGACGCTGATCGGGTTGGTGCCCATCATGGGCTTGCGCCCGAAGGTGGGAGCCATGGCCACGAATGGGGGATTGGTGAAGGCGAGCCCGATCATCCCGCGCGTGAGCGCCATCATCGAGTAGTTGGCGCAGGCGCCGAAGTGGTTCGAGTTCCGCACGGCGACGATGCCCATGCCGTAGGTCGCCGCCTTGGCGATGGCCAGCTCCATGGCCATGACGCTCGCCGGGTGGCCGAGCCCCTTCTGACCGTCCACGAGCCCTGTCGCGAGATCGTCCCGGGCGACGGTCGGCTCGGCCCACGGGTGGATGAATCCCAGGCGCGTCCACTCCACGTATTTCGGCAGCATGCCGATCCCGTGCGAGTCCACGCCGCGGAGGTCCGTGCGCGCCATCAGATCGGCGGTCAGGCGCGCGTTCTTGGGCGACATCTTGACGCCCTCGAGCACCGACACGATGAACTCGATCAGGCGCTCGTGGGGAACGACGACGGGCTCTTCGGCCATCTCGATTCCTTTCTAGGTGGGCAGTCCGGTGATCTTGATGCCGGAGTTCTTGAGCTTGTAGCGGCGATTGATCGTGGCGAGCACGGCGGTGATGCCTTCGAGCGGGCCCGCATTGGTGAGCGCGCCCACGTCGACGGCGCGGAGACCCATGCCGCTGCCGAGCTCGGCCACGGCTTTCTTCGCGTCCGCGTCCGCTCCGCAGAGCAGGAGGTCGCAGTCGATGTCGTGGCCCGCCGCGGAGAGCTCGTGGGCGGCGATGTGGTGGAAGGCGGCGACGACTCTCGCCTCGGGGCCGAGCAGCGCCTGCACCTCCTCCGCGGAGGAGCCCTGGGCGGGCGGGATGAAGAGGCGCCCGCCCCCGAAGGACAGCGGCACCACGGTGCTGATCACGACCTTGCCGCGGCAGGCGTCCTTGAGCTCGCCGAGCGTGGCGGCGAGGCCCGACGCGGGCAGCGCCAGGACGACGACTTCGGCAGCGGTCGCGGCCTCGCGATTGGACATGCCGCCCACGGCGCGGCCCGCCTGGCCGGAGATCTCCGCGGCCTTGGCGCGGGCGCGCTCGGCGTCGCGCGAGCCGATGATGACTTCGTGGCCCGCCTGAGCCCATCGGAGCGCGAGTCCCGCCCCTTCTTTGCCCGTGCCTCCAAGGATGCCTATGCGCATGCGGTCCTTTCTATCGGAAGAGGTCGCGGGCGGGGTCGCGCAGGAGCGGGCGGCTTCCGCTCTCCCCGCGGGGCCAGTTGAGCCCGCGGATGATCACGACGGGGATGCGGTCGAGCTTGCCCATGATGGGCTCGGCCGCGGAGGCGAGCTCGTCGGCCAGCGCCAGGATCGTCGCCTGCAGCACGTGGCCGGCCGGATCCTTCTCTCCCAGGTAGCTCTTGAGAGGCTCGAGCCCCGCCACGCCGATCGCGACGTTGGTCAGCCCCTCGCGCCACGGTCTGCCGAACGTGTCGGCGATGATGATGCCCAGGTCGTGGCCCGTCAGGGCCCGCAGCCCATCCCGCAACGCGCGCGCGGAGCGGTCGGAGTCCTCGGGCAAGAGGCAGGCAGTGTCGGCGTCGACGTTGGACTGGTCCACGCCCGCGTTGGCGCAGATCCAGCCCTGGTGCGTCTCGACGATCAGCACGCCCTTGTCGCGCCGCACGACGCGGCGGCTCTCGTGGAGTATGACCTCGATCAGCCGCGCGTCGCGACCGAGCTCCTCGGCCATGGCGACCGTCTCCGGCGACGGGGTGATCTCCGCGAGCCTCACGATGCGGCCCTCGGCCTTGGAGACGATCTTCTGGCTGATCACAAGGAGATCGGCGGCCGCGAGCGGCGTCCCTTGCGCGGCAGCGGCGCGAGCGATGAGGCTCGAGAGGGCCTCCCCCGCGCCGATCTCGGGCAGACCCTCGACGCCGATCACCTCGTAGCGAGGCGGCACGCTCACGCCTCCGGGCTGCGGCGCGCCAGGCGAGCCGGGACGTTGAGCGATGCGAGCAATCCGGCGCTCCGCGTGGAGGGGCCGCGGTCGAGGAGCAGCGCGAGGTCTTCCGGGGCGTCGATGTCGAGGCCGAGGCCGGGGAGCCTCCGCACCAGCGGCCGGAGGCCTGCGGCCCGCGCCGCGACCAGGTGGTTGTCGAAGGAGGGCTCGCCGAATTTGAGCGTCATTGAGTCGGGAGGCGCAAGGAGGACCGCATTGGTCCCGAAGCCAGACAGCGAGGGCACGAAGACCGCACCCGGCGCCTCCAGGGGCGCATCGGCCAATGCGGCCAGCTCGGCCGGGGTGACGCACGGCACGTCGCCTGGGATGGTGAGGAAGCGCCGCGCCCCGCGGGCGAGGGCTGTCCGCTGGGCGAGGGCGACGGCTTCCGTGTGGCCGCGGTTGGCCTCCTCGCCGAGTGTCCCCGCCCCGTGGCGCCTCGCCAGCGCCTCGACAGCCGGGTCACGCGTGACGACCAGCACCAGGCCGACCTGCGCGCGGGCCAGCGCGTCGAGGACGTCTTCGAGCATGGCGCGCGCCAGATCGCAGCGCTCGGATGGCGAGAGAAACGGGATGAGCCGCTGCTTGGCGTTGACGAGGTCCTTGACGGGGACCGCGACGACGGCGCTCACGCGAGCGCCTCGAGCGCCCGGCGGGCCAGGGCCATTTCCCCCTCCCGGCCGCGCATGACGGTCTCCGTCACGATGGTGCGTATCCCGGCGGCTTCGATGCGCGGCGTGAGCGCTGCGTCCTGGTTGTCCACGAGCAGGATGTCGAGCCACGGCGCGTAGGCGGAGGCGACGCCGAGCGCCGACACCTCGAGCCCGCACGCGGCCATGAGACGTCCGGCGGGCCCGGAGACGGCCTGCCCTCCGACGATGGGGCTGACCGCGAGGACGACCGCGTCCGTTGCCTCCAGCGCGCGCGCGACGCCCGGGACGGCGAGGATGGGGCCGATGGAGGTGATGGGATTGGACGGACAGACGATGACGGCGTGGGCCGAGGCGATGGCCTCGACGACTCCGGGGGCGGGGAGCGCTACGTGCGCGCCCGCGTAGTCCACTTCCACCACCTCGACCTGGGTCTTCTCGCGCACGAAATACTCCTGGAAGCCGAGCCAGCCGTCCGGCCCGCGGACGCACGTCCTCACGGACTGGTCCGACATGGGCAGGACCGCGTGGGTCACGCCGAGGTCCTGCGCGATCTTCGCCGTGACCTCCGTCAGCGTCTGCCCCTCGCGCAGCAGGCGGGTGCGGTGCAGGTGCGTGGCGAGATCACGGTCGCCCAGGTTGAACCAGGTCGGTTCGCCGAAGCGGACCATCTCTCCGAGCGTCCTGAAGCTCTCGCCGCTGAGCCCCCAGCCGCGGTCGTCGTCGATCCAGCCGCCCAGCGTGTAGCAGACGGTGTCGAGGTCGGGGGAGACGTGGAGCCCCCAGATCAGCGCATCGTCACCGGTGTTGCCCACGATGGTCAGCGTCCGCGGCGGGACGAGTGCGTCCAGGCCCCGCAGGAGCTTGGCGGCGCCGGTCCCACCGGCGAGGGTGACGATGCGCATGGGCCTGCGGGCTAGTGGAGGGCGGGGGAAGCGCGGCGGTCGCGACCGCGGCCCGCTGCGCTCCAGAGGGCGCTGCCGCCGCGCCAGCCGAAGAGCCCGATGCCGGGACGGCCGCGGAGGGCCTCCGGCAGCTCGGCCTCCGGCACGGGAATGAAGCCGAGGCGCACCCACACGCGGTCGAGGCCTTGCGGGCGCGCAAAAAGCGTCTCGACCTTCGCCGCCTCCACCGAGGCGAGTGCCAGGGCGACCAGACCGGCTGCCGCATCCAGCGCCGGCTCGGGGTCCGCACCTGGCGAAGCCGCGATGGCCGGCCCGTGGAGCATGGCGGCCACTCCGGCGCGCTCGAGCAGCGCGGCCCCGACGAGCGTCTCACCTTCCCACGCGCCCCAGCCCGCCGCGACGTCGGCGGGCGGCGGCGCCCAGGCTCCGACGAAGCCGAAGAGCTCTCGCGCCTCGCTCCCCGGGTCCGCGAGGGGCCGGAAGGCGAGGCCGTCCCAGCCCTTACTTCTTGCCAAGCACCGCGTCCTTGATGCTCTTGGCCAACCGGAACTTCACGACGCGCTTGGCCGGGATCTTGATCGGCTCGCCGGTCTGCGGGTTGCGGCCCATCCGCGCCTTGCGGTTGGCCAGCACCAGCCGCCCGAAGTGAGGCAGCACGAAGATGTTCTTGGCTTCCTTGACCGCGAGCCCTTCGAGCTGCTCGAAGAGATCGACCACCTGCTTCTTCGCCAGGCCGGTCTTCTGGGCGAGGTGAGCGATGGTGGCGGACTTGCTCATGGGTTTTGCCATTCGGCGATCCTCCGTCTCAGGGTTGAGGGTGAACGATACGGCCACTGCGGATGACCGCGGTCGTCTCGGACAGGGCCGGATTGTAACCCAGCCGGCCGCGCTCGTAAACATCGACATTGCGCGACGCTAGGAGCGGGCCCTAGGAGCGAGTCGGGGCCTCGGTTTTTTCCGGGTGCACGAAGCGGAATTGGCTCGACGCGGACAGCGCGCGGTAGGAGCCGAAGCGCGCCGCGGCGTCGGTGACGTGGTCGAGCGGCGAGTCCTCCTCGTCCGCGGCGGTCGCGTAGACTTTAAGTAGGTTGTACACCGTATCGCGACGGGCGGGCACGCGCCCCGCCTCGCGGATCAGACGGCGAAGCTCGGCCGGCGGCACGAGCTGGCCGTAGCCCGCGCCAGCCGACGTGGAGATGGATTCGTTGATGAGCGTGCCGCCGACGTCGTTGGCGCCCGCCGCGAGGAGGTACTGCGCCATCTTCGGTCCTTCCTTCACCCACGAGGACTGGATGTTGCGGAAGGTGGGGCCGAGAATCAGGCGGGCGAGGGCGTGCATCTTGATCACCTCGACCCCCGTGGCACCTTGGCGCACGCCCGGCACGAGCCCCCGCCGGTACATGGGCGCTTCGTGATGGATGAGCGACAGCGGGACGAACTCGGTGAAGCCGCCCGTCTGCCGCTGGATGCTCCGGAGGAGGTCCATGTGGCGGATCCAGTGCGCGGGGGTCTCGACGTGGCCGTACATGATGGTCGAGGTGGTCCGGATGCCGAGGGCGTGGGCCGAGGTGATCACCTCGATCCACTGGTCCACGGTGATGCGGCCGCGGGCGATGCGGTCGCGGATCTCCTGGTCGAGGATCTCCGCAGAGGTGCCGGGGAGCGTCCCGAGCCCGGCCTCCCGCAGCGCCTTCAGGAAGTCGGGGATCGACAGCCCCGAGCGAGTCGACCCGTAGAGGATCTCCTCCGGCGAGAAGGCGTGGAGGTGCATCTCGGGCACGGCCGCCTTGATGGCGCGGCAGAGATCCACATAGTAGGAGCCGTCGAGCTTGGGCGGCAGCCCCGCCTGGATGCAGACCTCGCTGGCGCCCATCTCCCACGCCTCGACGGCGCGCCGCACCACCTCGTCCAGCGGGAGGAAGTATCCCTCCTCTTCACGGTGGTCGCGGCTAAAGGCGCAGAAGGTGCAGTGCTTGATGCAGACGTTGGTGAAGTTGATGTTTCGGTTGACGACATAGGTGACGACGTCGCCGGCCTGCCTGCGGCGCATCTCGTCGGCGACGAGGGTCAGCGCGTGGAGCTCGCGGCCGCTCACCTCGGTGAGGCGGATGCCCTCGTCCACCGTCAGCTCACGGCCTTCGAGGGCGCCTCCGAGGATGCGGCGCACGTCGCCGCCGATCCAATCGAGCGCGATGCCGGAGGTCTCTGCCGTACCGTTCAGTTCCACGTTCGCCACCTTTCGAGGTCGCCTCTCACGAGGCCGTCGGCGTCCACGAGGCCGCGCACGCGCGGGCGCAGGGCTTCGTGGACGAACTCGGAGCGCGCCGCGTACTCGGGATAGACGGCCAGGCGCTCACGCAGCTCGAGGCCCGCCCGCTCGGTGGCGCGCCGGAGCGCCGCGAGCCCGGGCCACGGCCGCTCGGGGTTGATGTGGTCGGGGGTCAGAGGCGAGACGCCGCCCCAGTCGTTGATGCCCGCGTCGGGCAGCCGCGCAAAGTCCGCGTCGGAGAGGTTGGGCGGCACCTGGATGTTCATGTCGGGGCCGAGCAGGAGTCGCGCCACCGCGGCCGTCCGGAGGAGGTCGTCCATCACCGGCTCGGGATGGTCGCGCATCGGAATACCGGGCTTCCGGCGGAAGTTCTGGACGATGACTTCCTGGATGTGCCCGTAGCGCTCGTGCAGATCGCGGATCGCGAGCAGCGCCTCGACGCGCTCTGCGTGGGTCTCGCCGATGCCGATGAGAATGCCCGTGGTGAAGGGGATCGACAGCTTGCCGGCGAGCGCGATGGTCCGGAGGCGGCGAGCCGGCACTTTGTCGGGGGCGCGGTCGTGGGCGAGGCCCGGGCCGAGCAGCCGCTCCGAGGTCGTCTCGAGCATGATGCCCATGCTGACGTTGACTTCGCGGAGCGACGACAGGTCACGCTCGCCCATCACGCCCGGATTGGCGTGGGGCAGGAGGCTCGTCTCGCTGACGACCAGCGCCGACACCGCGCGCAGATAGTCGAGCGTCGTCCTGTGGCCCATGCGCCGCAGGAACTGGCGGTACTCGGGGAAGAGCGCCTCCGGCCGGTCGCCCAACGAGAAGAGCGCTTCTTTGGCGCCGAGGCGCTCGCCCGCACGGGCGAGCGCTACGACCTGCTCCGGCGTCATGGTCAGTGCGCCCGGGTCGCCTGGATCGCGGCGGAAGGTGCAGTACCCGCAGTAGTCGCGGCAGAGATTGGTCAGCGGTACGAAGATCTTGGCCGAGAAGGTCATGCGGCGGCCGCGACCCCGGTCCCTCGCCGCCGCCGCTGCGGCGAGCAGGTCGGGCATCAGCGACGCGGGCGTCCTTAGCAGGGCGACCGCCTCCTCCGCGGTGGGTACGCGGCCCCCCGCGGCGCGCTCGACCGCGGCTAGCTCGCGTAGCGCCACTGGAGGACCTTCCCTGGCCTGACCTTGATCATGGTTCCCTGGTCTCGCGAAAGCCCCATGCCGCGATACTGAGGGTACTTCGACAGGAGAAGGTCGATGCCGGCGGCGAAATCGTGCCCGGCCGTGAGGATCTCGGCGAGCCCTTGGATGATGACCCAGCGGAGCCGGCGCCAGTCCTCGTCGTAGTGGTCGATCACGACGGAGACCTTGGGGTTCTCGCGGATGTTGCGCACGCGCTTGAGGTCACCAGCGCGCTTGGGCTTGGCGTCAATGGCCGAGACGAGCGCCTCGCCGTCCCATGCGTAACAAAACGGCACGACCAGCGGCTGGCCCGCCCCGTCCGCCGTGGCGAGCCGGCCCAGACGGGCGCTCGCGATGAACTCGGTCACGTCGACCGGCAGGGCGCTCATGCGGTGACCCGGCGAGGGCCCGAGCTGCCGCGCATCCGGGGGCGGACCTCTTCGGCGAAACGCTCCATGATGGCGAGCCAGCCCCGGAGGTCCTGCGCGACCGGGTCGAAGACGAAGTGGGTGACGCCGAGCGCCTCGTAGGCTTTGAGGTCCCCGATCACGTCGGCGGCCGTGCCCCGGAAGAGCTGCCGCTCGCCTCCCGCGGGCTTGGCGCGCTTCGGGAGCACTTCCAGCGGGCAGCGGAAGGACAGCGTGATCGCCCTCGGATCACGCCTGGCCTTCCGCGCCCAGTCACGGATGATGGCGACCTTGTCGCGGTACTCTTCCGGGAGCAGCATGGCGGGAGGCCTGAGGCCGATGGGATGCCATCCGTCAGAGAGCTCGCCTGCCCGGCGCAGCGCGGCGTCCGTGTGCCCGCCGACCCAGATCGGGATGCCGCCCTTCTGCCGCGGCTTGGGCATGGCGCTGACCGGTCCCATACCGTAGAAGGCGCCCTGCCAGTCCACCGGCTCGCGGGTCCAGCACGCGCGCATGAGATGCAGATACTCGTCGGTGACCGCTCCGCGCCGCTCGAACGGCTCGGCGTGGAGCGCCTCGAACTCCTCCTTGAACCAGCCGACGCCCGCCCCGAGGATGATGCGGCCTCCGGAGAGCACATCCAGCGTCGCCAGCATCTTGGCCGTGACCACGGGATTGCGGTAGGGGATGACCAGCACGCTCGTCCCGAGCCTCACGCGCGACGTCTCGCCGGCAAGGTAGCTCAGCAGCGTCAGCGGCTCGAGGTACCCGTTCCGCCAGTCGCCGGCGAACTTGCCCGTCGGAGAGTAGGGATAGGGCGCGCTCTGGCTCGCCGGGATCACGACGTGGTCCGTGACGAAGATCGACGAGTAGCGGAGCTCGTCCGCCTTGCGCGCAAGCTTGATCACGATTTCGGGGGTGGCAAGCGATCCGCGGCCGGGAAGGGCGAAGCCGAAGTCCATGGGTGGCCATATTGCTCGCCACCCGGTGGCCTGTCAAGGCAAGGCCGACCGCCGTCAGGAGACCAGCATGTCAACCGGAAGGACAAGGTCCGGGCGTCTTCTCGGTCTCAAAAGGCGATTGACCCACCTTGAGCGGTATAGCAAGTTGCAACTCCTAAGAACTTGATTATCTGGGGTAAAAGTTTGATCTCTAAGCAGGTGAACTGGGCGAGTGTCAGTCTGGTGACGCTTTGGGGAGGGCTGTGCTAGGTTGGGAGATACCATGCGGTTGCCCTACAAGGTGTTCATGACTTCGGCGCTCGTCATCGTGGCGCTGGTTGGGGTCGCCACCTGGAGCCTGCTGGCCATCAGCCGGTTGGTCGACGTCAATCGAGGCATGGCGACTCAGTCTCTGCCGGCCCTTCGGATGGGCACCTCGCTGCGCGAGCAGCTGGGCGGTCTCACGCGGACCGAGATGGACGCCAGGCCGGCCGCGGCGGAGCCTGCGCAAAGGGCCTGGAACGATCGCGCCGCACGGATAGCCAAGGACTTCGACCTCTCGCGCTCCTTCCTCAGCAGTGAGGAGGAGCGGTCGCAGCACCAGGAAGCGATGGTCGCCTTTGCCATCTACCGTCGGCTCGCGGCGATGGGGCCCGGCCTCGACGCCGAGCGGCGCTTCGCGGCCGACCGCACGGGGGCGTACCTCGACCGGATGCTGGGCGCCACGTACGGCGCGCTCGAGGAAGCCCAGCTCGAAGCGCGGCAGCTCGAGGGACACACGTGGAACACCGTGTTCTGGGCTCTCCTGGCGAGCCTGGCGGCAGCGCTCGCGACGACGGCCTTCCTGGCCGTGCACCTCAGGCGTTCGCTCCGCCGGCTCTCGATCGCCACGACCCAGGTGGCCGACGGCTCCTTCACGCATCCGCTTCCCGTGACGAGCCGCGACGAAATCGGGGAGCTGGCGCGCTCCTTCAACCGCATGGCTCTGCGCCTTCGCGAGGTGGACCACCTCAAGGAGGAGTTCTTCTCGCACATATCGCACGAGCTGCGAACGCCGCTCACCTCGGTCAAGGAGGCGACCCATCTGCTGCTCGATCGCGTGCAGGGGCCGCTCACGGCCAAGCAGGCGCGATTGGTGGACATCATCGCCGCGAGCTCGGATCGGCTCCTTCGGCTCGTGAACCAGGTGCTCGAGCACTCGCGCCTCCGCGCGCGCCTGCTCCCGCTCGAGCGCCGCGCGGTGGACATGGAGAAGGTCGTCGTGCGCGCGCTCGAGGAGCTGCGCCCGCAGGTCGAGGACAAGGGCCTGGTCCTCGGGCGCGCCACCAGCGGCTCGGATTTCGCGCTGCAGGGCGACGAGGACCGGTTGCTCCGCGTGGTCGTCAACCTGGTCGGCAATGCCATCAAGTTCACGCCACACGGGGCTGCGGTGACGGTCAGACTGACCGACTTGGGTCCCGAGCTCGAGATCGCGGTCGAGGACACGGGCATCGGCATTCCGGCGACGGACCTCCCGCGCATCTTCGACCCGTACAAGCAGGCCCACAGGGGACGCGGAGGCTCCGGACTGGGGCTCGCCATCGTGAAGGGGCTCGTCGAGGCGCACGGCGGGCGCATCCAGGTCGAGTCCGAGGAGGGGCGGGGGAGCCGCTTCCTCGTGCGCCTGCCTAAGGACGTCGCGCCCCCGGTCGGGGCCGCATCGGCAGGGGGCGAGCGGTGAAGGCCGCGCGCGCGCTGGTCGTAGACGATGATCCGGACATCCTCGAGGTCCTGGAGATGCGGCTGCAATCCATGGGGCTCGACGTGACGCTCGCGAGGAACTACGGGGAGGCCGTCACGCTCCTCGACGACCGCGGCTTCGACGTGGCGCTCTTCGACCTGCGCATGGAGCCCGTCAACGGCCTCAAGCTGATGGAGGCCGCGCACGAGCGCCAGCCACGCCTGCCCGTGCTCATCATGACCGCGCATGGCACCATCGACAACGCGGTCGAAGCCGTGCGGCAGGGCGCCTTCGACTATCTGACGAAGCCCTTCGTGCCCGAGGAGCTGCGCGGCAAGGTCGGCCGCGCGCTGTCCGCGCGCCGGTGGACCCGCGACCGGACGCTGTTGAAGTCCGTGGGCGAAGCGCTGGGATCCTCCGGCACCATGGAGCGCGTCCTCGACGCGATCGCGCACGCCACGGTCGAGGCGACCGAGGCCGAAAGGGCCGTGGTCTTCTTGCTCGAAGAGGGCCGCCTCGTGCCCATGGCCAGCGCCGGTGCCGCGCCCGGCTCCATCGACCAGCTCGCCAAGACGGCGGAGGCAGTGATCGAGCGGAAGATCCCCGCCGCGGTGGCCGACGCCGACGGGCGGGTGCTGCTGGGCGCTCCGCTGTTCGTTGGCGGCGGGGCCGCCGGCGCGCTCGTAGTTGAGACACGGGTGGAGCCGACGGCGGACGACCTCGACCTGCTCGCGATCTTCTCCTCGCAAGCCGCGGTGGCGCTCAAGAATACGCGGGAGCTGGAGCGCCTGAGAAGCGGCGCACTGGCGGCGCTCGGGCGCATGGCTGCCCAGGTGGCGCACGAGCTCCGGAATCCGCTGGGCGGCCTCAAGCTCTTCGCCGAGTATCTCGAGCACAGGCTCGGCAAGGCCGGGGACACCGAGGGCTCCGAGGTGGCCGGCAAGATCAGCCGCGAAGTGGACCACATGACCGACCTGGTTCGCGAGATCACCCAGTTCGGCCGGCCGGGGTCTTTGCGGCGCGTTCCCACCAATGTCAACGGCCTGCTGGAGTCCTGCCTCGCCCTTGCCCAGGCCCGCGTGGCGGGCAAGGAGATCCGCGTGGTGTTCGAGCTCGACCCGGCGCTTCCGCAGGCCGCGCTCGATCCCCGCGAGATCCGCAAGGTTTTCCTCAACCTCATCGTCAACGCGCTCGAGGCCATGGAGGCGGGGGGAACGCTGACGCTGCGCACGCGCCCAGCAGAGCGGGGACTCGTCGAGGCGGTGGTGGAGGACACGGGCTGCGGCATGTCCGAGGAGACGCGCGCGCGCGTCTTCGATCTCTTCTTCACCACCAAGGACAGCGGCACCGGTCTCGGCATGGCCATCGCGCGCACCGTCGTGGAGCAGCACGGGGGACGCATGGACATCCGGAGCCAGCTCGGGCGGGGCACGCAGGCGCGGGTGCTCCTGCCGCTGGGGGCGCCATGAAGCCGGTTGTGCTGGTGGTGCCATGAAGCCGGTTGTGCTGGTTGTTGACGACGAGCCCGCGATCGCGGAGGGCCTGCGGCTCATTCTCGAACGCGAAGGCTACGTCGTGGAAACAGCGGTGAGCACGGCTGAGGCGGCCGCGCGCCTGGACGGCCGCGACTTCTCCGTGGCGCTCGTGGACCTCGTTCTGCCCGACGGCGACGGCATCGGTCTCCTGAGGCTGCTCAAGAGTCGCGACCCCGACATCGAGGTCATCATCATGACGGGCCACGGCTCGATCTCGAAGGCCGTGGAGGCGACCAAGGAAGGCGCCTTCTACTTCGTGACCAAGCCCTTCGACTCGGCCGAGATGCTGACCCTGCTCGGCAAGGCGCTCGAGCGGCGGGGACTCCTGGCCGAGACCTCTGACCTGAAGCGGCAGCTCGCGGAGCAGATGGGGTACGGCGAGATGCTCGGAGGCTCGCCCACCATGCGGCGCGTGTTCGAGCTGCTCGACTCGGTCGCCGCGTCCGACGCCAACGTCTTTATCGTGGGAGAGAGCGGCACGGGCAAGGAGCTGGCCGCCAACGCCGTCCACGCCAAGAGCCCGCGCGCCCAGGGGCCCCTGATCAAGATCAACTGCGCCGCGCTGCCGAAGGATCTCATCGAGTCCGAACTCTTCGGGCACGTCAAGGGCGCCTTCACGGGCGCCACCTCGGACCGGCCGGGCCTCCTCGAGGAGGCCCACAAGGGCTCTCTCCTCCTCGACGAGATCACGGAGATGCCGCCGGACCTCCAGGCCAAGCTCCTGCGCGTGCTGGAAGACCGGAGCGTGCGGCGCCTGGGCGGCAGCCGCGCCGTGCCCGTCGATTTCCGGCTCATTTCCTCGACGAACCGCGACCCCGAGGCCGCGGTCCGCGACGGCTCTCTGAGACAGGACCTCTACTTCCGAATCAACACCGTGACGGTGGAATTGCCGCCGCTCCGGGAGAAGGCCCACGATATTCCCCTCCTCGTGAAGGGCTTCTTCGACCGCTTCCGGCTCAAGCACAACAGGCCGGTGGAGGGGATAGACCCCGAGGCGTTCAGGCGGCTTCTGTCCTACATGTGGCCCGGCAACGTGCGCGAGCTCGAGCACGTCATTGAGCGCGCCGTGCTGGTGGCCCGCGGGCGTCAGGTGACGGCGGCCGACCTGCCCGAAGCCCTCAACGCCGGCGCACCGCTCCTGACTGCCATCCCGCCCGCCGGGTCCCTCGAGGAGATCGAGCGTCTCTCGATAGTGCGCGCGCTCGAATCGACGGGGTGGAACAAGCAAGCGGCGGCGGCCATTCTGGGCCTTCGCCGGCCCACTCTGTATTCGAAGATGCGCCGCCACAACATCCCCCAGCGGCGCACCTAGGGCGAACGTTCGATCCTCGACGGTGTCAGGCTCTACCGTCACGCCGGTGACGTCTTCGCTGACACTGGGTCCCTAAGTGCCTGATAATCGACCCCTCCCCGCCGGGCCCCCAGATTGCATTTAGGGCGCACGGGAGGTGGCGCCGATGATGAAGATGCTGGTGGTCGACGACGATCCGGCTTGGCGGGCTCTGTATCGGATGGGCTTCGAGGGAGACTTCGAAGTCTTCGAGGCGGTGGACGGGCTCGACGCGTTGGCGGCCCTCGACCGGGTGCGGCCGGATATCATCGTACTCGACCTCCGAATGCCTCACCTCGACGGCATGGCTTTCCTTCGCCAGATGGAGCGGCGCGGATTGAAGGTCCCGGTAATAGTCTGTTCGGGCACGTTCACCATGGACAGCCCACCCGCCATCCCGGGCGTGTTTCCGGCTCAGAAGAGCCCCGACCTCCGCAATGTCTGGAGCGCTCTCGAGGCCGCGCTGCCTCGACCAGTCGAGACAGACGCGAATCTCAAGTCCCGCCGCGCAGTCGAAGAGACCCTCTGGCGCGACTGACGCCGTAATCGCTTCCGCCTCGGCCCCTGCCTAGTGCCGAGGCAGTTTTCAGCATCTGCCTACCAAATGGGCAGATGTCTGTCTCGAGGTCTCTCCCTTTCGCCCTTCAAGCATTTGATTTTTCTCGCGCTCGTGGAATACAGTCGCCCGGCACGACAGGTGCACACCAAGGCGCCCCGGGAGGACTCAATGAAAAAGATCGAAGCTATCATCAAGCCGTTCAAGCTCGACGACGTGAAGGAGGCCCTGACGGGCATCGGCGTCATCGGCATGACGGTCTCCGAGGTCCGCGGCTTCGGTAGGCAGAAGGGGCACACCGAGCTCTACCGCGGCGGCGAGTACACCGTGGATTTCCTCCCCAAGATCAAGATCGAGGTAGTTGTGCCCGACAGCCTCGTGGACAAGGTCGTCGGCGTCCTCGCTGCGGCAGCCAAGACCGGCAACATCGGTGACGGCAAGATCTTCGTCCATCCCGTGGACACGGCGATTCGTATTCGCACCGGTGAGCGCGACGAGAGCGCCCTGTGACGGCAAGGGTCAGGGAGGCGAGGCCGTAATGAGAACGTCCCGGGTATTCTTGCTCATCCTGCTGATGGCGGTCCTGGGTCTGTGCGCTGCCGGCCCGGTCTTCGCCCAGGCCCCGGCGGCCGCTCCGCCGGCTCCCGCCGCGGCCGCCGCCGCTCCTACCACGGCCGGCGCCCCTGGGGCGCCGGCTCCGAAGATCGACACCGGGGACACCGCATGGGTGTTGATGTCCTCGGCCCTCGTACTCCTCATGACGGCGCCCGGGCTCGCGCTCTTCTACGGCGGCATGGTCAGGCAGAAGAACGCGCTCGGGACCCTGATGCAAAGCTTCATCATTCTGGCGCTGATTTCGGTCCAGTGGGTGCTCTGGGGCTACAGCCTGGCGATCGGGCCCGACAAGGGCGGCAACATCGGGGGGCTCGAGTGGGTCGGTCTGCGCGGCGTCGGCGCCGAGCCCAACCCGGCGTACGCTGCCACCATCCCGCACCAGGCGTTCATGCTCTTCCAGATGATGTTCGCCGTCATCACGCCGGCTCTCATCACCGGTGCCTTCGCCGAGCGTAAGAAGTTCTCGACCTTCATCGTCTTCGTTCTGGCATGGGCGACCCTGGTCTATGACCCGCTGGCGCACTGGGTCTGGGGCGACGGCGGCTGGCTCCACAAGCTCGGGGCGCTGGATTTCGCGGGCGGCACCGTCGTCCATATTTCCTCGGGCGTCTCGGCGCTGGCGGCCGTCCTGGTCATCGGCAAGCGTAAGGGCTATGGCCAGCAGCCGATGCCGCCCCACAACCTGCCCTTGACGGTGATGGGCGCGAGCCTGCTCTGGTTCGGGTGGTTCGGCTTCAACGCGGGGAGCGCGCTCGGCGCTAATGGCCTCGCCGCCCACGCCTTCACCACCACCAACACGGCCGCCGCGGCGGCTGCGCTCGGCTGGATGCTGACCGAGTGGAGCTCGCGGGGCAAGCCGACGGTGCTGGGCGCCGCCTCGGGCGCCGTGGCGGGCCTGGTGGCGATCACGCCGGCCGCCGGGTTCGTCACGCCCATGGCCGCGCTGGTCATCGGGGGGCTCGCCGGGGTCCTCTGCTACACGGCCTGCAACCTCAAGACCAAGCTCGGCTACGACGACTCGCTCGACGTCGTCGGCGTGCACGGCGTCGGCGGCACCTGGGGGGCGCTCGCCACCGGGATCTTCGCGACCAAGACCGTCAACGACGCGGGGGCCAACGGGCTCCTCTATGGCGATCCGGGACAGCTCTGGAAGCAGGTCGTGGCGGTCGGCGCGACGCTCGTGCTGGGCTTCGTGATGACAGTGGTCATCCTCAAGGTGCTCGACGCCGTCATGGGCCTTCGCGTTAGCGAGGACGACGAGATGGCGGGGCTCGACCTCTCGCAGCACTCGGAGACGGCCTATGCCCTCGGCGGATCCTCGTATGGAGAGTACGGGATGAGCGGCCCCGGAAGCGGCGCGTTCGCGGAGGCCATGAAGGCGGCGCAGGCCAAGCGCCCGGCCCATTGACGCATCGAACCGGAGCGCTTAGTGTAGCGAGGCCGGTGGGGCAGCGACGCTCCACCGGCCCGGCATTTTAGTCCCACGTCATCTCAAAGGAGGCGGAACGCATGACCCCGAAGGACGCACTGAAGATGGCCAAGGAGAAGGGTGTCAAGATCGTTGATCTGCGCTTCATCGATCTCCCCGGCCTCTGGCAGCATTTCTCGATCCCGGTTTCCGAGCTGAACGAGGGCATCTTCCAGGACGGCCTGGGCTTCGACGGCTCGTCTATTAGAGGCTTCCAGACCATCGACGAGTCGGACATGCTGCTGATCCCCGACCCGTCGACGGCGCAGATGGACCCGTTCACCGCCGTGCCGACCCTCGTCCTCATCTGTAACGTCAAGGATCCGATCACCGGCAAGGCCTACAGCCGCGACCCCCGCTACGTGGCGCAGAAGGCCGAGGCCTACGTCAAGAAATCGGGCGCCGGGGACACCATTTTCATCGGGCCCGAGCTCGAGTTCTTCTTCTTCGATTCGATCCGCTTCGACCAGAGCTACAACTACGGCTTCTACTTCATCGACTCCGAGGCCGGCGCGTGGAACTCGGGCCGGGAGGGCACGCCGGACCGCCCGAACCTCGGCTACAAGCCGCGCTACAAGCAGGGCTACTTCCCGGTGCCGCCGATGGACCAGTTTCAGGACATCCGCTCTGACATGGTCCTCGCCCTGGAATCGGTCGGCGTCCGGGTGGAAGTGCATCACCATGAGGTGGCGACCGGCGGGCAGACCGAGATCGACATGCGCTTCGACACGCTGACGAAGATGGCGGACAAGGTCTGCTGGTACAAGTACTGCGCGAAGAACACCGCGAAGAAGTGGGGCAAGACGGCGACCTTCATGCCCAAGCCGCTCTTCCAGGACAACGGCTCCGGCATGCACACGCACCAGTCCATCTGGAAGAACGGCAAGAACCTCTTCTACGAGCGGGGCGGGTACGCCGACATCTCGAAGATGTGTCTCCACTATATCGGCGGCATCCTCAAGCACGCGCCCGCGCTCTTGGCGTTCATCGCGCCCAGCACCAACAGCTACAAGCGGCTGGTGCCCGGCTACGAGGCTCCGATCAACCTCGTTTACAGCCAGCGCAACCGCTCCGCCGCCATCCGCATCCCGATGTACAGCAAGTCCGAGGGGGCGAAGCGCATCGAGTTCCGCACGCCTGATAACACGTGCAACCCCTATCTCTCCTTCGCCGCGTGCGTGATGGCGGGGCTCGACGGCGTCGCGAACAAGATCGACCCGGGCAAGCCGGTGGACAAGGACCTCTACGAGCTGCCGCCGGCCGAGCAGAAGAAGATCAAGCAGCTGCCTGGCTCGCTCGACATCGTGCTGGACAACCTGGAGAAGGACCACGACTTCCTGCTCAAGGGGGACGTGTTCACGCCTGATCTGATCGAGACCTGGATCGACTACAAGCGGAAGAACGAGGTGGACCCCGTACGGCTGCGTCCGCACCCGTACGAGTTCGCCCTCTACTACGACATCTAGCCTGCCTTCAGTACAGGACACGGCCCTCGGCGCCAAGCGCGCCGGGGGCCGTCGTGCGTCGGCGGCTGGGCGGGAGGAGGCGGTTGCTCACTCAGTAGGCGATGCCCACTGCTTGCGCGACGGCTGGGCAGGCGGCGCGATCTATAGCGCGCCTAATCGTCCGATTCTTCAGGCAAGCGAGATGGCATCGTCCTTGCTGTTCCACGGATGCATGAAAGCCCAACGATGGAGGGTCCTGATCATCGATGATCACGCTCCGTCCCGGGCGGCCGTGGCCGAAGCCGTCGGCTCCCAGGGGGGCACCGTCGTGGGCAATGGCAGCCGGGTGGAGGACGCCCTACGCCTCGTGGACAAGCATCGTCCCGACGTGCTCCTGCTGGCGGTGGGCCTGCCCGACGGCGACGGAGTGGAAGCGGCGCGGCGCGTGATGGCGAGCTTGCCGTGCCCGATCGTGCTGTTGACGAGCCACGCCGATCCCGACGTGGCGGCGCGGGCTGTCGACGCCGGCGTGCTCGGTTTCCTCCTCAAGCCGTTGCGCAGCGCGGAGCTCGGCCCCGCCCTTGACGTCGCCGTCACGCGCTTCAGCGAGCTCGAGGTCGTCCGGAAGGAGAACGAAGCGCTTAGGCGGAAGCTTGAATCGCGCAAGCTCGTGGACCGCGCGAAGGGGCTCCTCATGACCCGGCTCGGGATGAGCGAGCCGGAAGCCTTCCGGCGCATCCAGAAGACGGCCATGGATACGAGGATGACCATGGCCGAGGTTGCCCAAGCTCTCCTCCTTACCGACGGGATGGGTCCGCTCCGCCCTGCACGCTAGCGTTGCCGTTTTCTGAGGCAGAACCTGGCCGCTGCCTACCAAGTAGGCAGCGGCCTCGTCATATCCAGTGTGTGTTTACCCGTAATTGTTGACAAATACTGATGGTCTTCCCGGGCATGGCGCTTGCTCCTCCAGAAGCGCGGCGCGCCGAGACAGCGGGGTCTGAGGCCGAGCGCCGGTTCTGGCAACGGACAGGGCCCGATGAAGGGCCCCAGTACTCACCCCGAAGTCAGAAGGAGACGGACATGCAAGGGTTCTCACGCAGGGACTTTCTCAGAGGGACGGCGGCCGTCGGCTTCGGCGCCGCGGCGGGGATCGGCTTTCCGTCCGTGCTCCGCGCCCAGAGCGCCGGCACGGTCAAGGTGGGCGTTCTCCACTCACTCTCCGGCACCATGGCGATCAGCGAGGTGTCGCTGCGCGACGTCTGCATGATGGCGTTCGAGGAGATCAACGCCACGGGTGGGGTCCTGGGCAAGAAGATCGAGTCCGTGGTCGTTGACCCGGCCTCGAACTGGGATCTCTTCGCCGAAAAGGCGAAGCAACTGCTCCTCCAGGACAAGGTGGCGGTCACGTTCGGCTGTTGGACCTCGGTCAGCCGGAAGTCGGTGCTGCCCGTGTTCGAGAACAACGACGGCCTGCTCTTCTACCCCGTGCAGTACGAGGGCGAGGAGTGCTCGAAGGCCGTCTTCTACACGGGCGCCACGCCGAACCAGCAGCTGATCCCGGCGGCCGAGTACCTGATGTCGAAGGAGGGCGGTGGGTACAAGAAGTTCTACCTGCTCGGCACCGACTACGTGTTCCCGCGCACGGCCAACAAGATCCTGCGCGCGTTCCTGCTCGCGAAGGGCGTGCCGGCGGACAACATCGCCGAGGAGTACACGCCGTTCAATCACCAGGACTACCAGACCATCGTCGGCAAGATCAAGCGCTTCGCTTCCGGCGGCGGAGCCACGGTGCTCTCGACCATCAACGGCGACAGCAACGTGCCCTTCTACAAGGAGTTCACCAACCAGGGTCTGCGCTCCGAGACCGCGCCGATCATGGCCTTCAGCGTGGCCGAGGACGAGTTGCGCGGTATGGACACCTCCGCGCTGGTCGGCCATCTCGCGGCCTGGAACTATTACCAGTCGGTCAACACACCGCAGAACAAGAAGTTCATCCAGGCCTTCAAGAACTACTGCGAGAAGAACAAGCTGCCCGGCGGGTCGAAGCGCGTCACGGACGACCCGATGGAGGCGGCCTACTTCGGCGTCTACATCTGGAAGCAGGCCGTCGAGAAGGCGAAGTCGTTTGACGTGGCCGCTGTCCGCAAGGCCGTCTACGGCCAGAAGTTCCTGGCGCCGGGCGGCGAGATCAAGATGGACGAGGTCAACCACCACACCTACAAGCCGGTGCTGATCGGCGAGATCCTCAAGGACGGCCAGTTCAAGGTCGTCTCGCGCTCGAAGGGCCTGGTCAGGGCCGAGCCGTGGAGCAAGTACACGAGCCCCGACAAGGGGTGCGACTGGGTCAACCAGAAGGGTACGTACCAGAAGAAGGCCTAGCGACTCACGTGATCACGCGTCTGCTGTTGGCGCTCGCGCTGCTGCCGGGGCTCACTGCCCCGGCAGCAGCGCAGGATGCGGCTCCGTCACCGGCGCCGGAGATCGTCAAAGCCATCGCCGCGGTCGCCTCGAGCGACGCCACCGTGCAAGAGGCGGCGGCGGTCGCTCTCGGCAAGACCGGCGACCGCAAGCTGCTGCCGCTGCTGGAAGCCCTTCGCGAGGGCAGCGTCTACGTCCGTTCGCTGCCGGGAGGCAAGAAGGAGACCGTCATCGTCGGGGACAAGGTCAACGAAGGCGACAAGACCCTGGTCCCGATCTTTACCGCCTACGGCCGAGAGCCTCTCCAGAGCTCCGACGGCAAGCCGCTTCACGCCGACCTCTCCAAGCTCGCGGAGGTCGCGACGGGGCGCAGCCTGCGTCTCGTCCTCAGGCCGCTGATCGATGCGTTCTCGGGAACGACGCAGCTGGCCGACCCGGACTGGACGGTTCGGCAGGCCGCCGCCGTGAAGATGGGCAACGGCGGTGACGCCGGCGCGCTGCCGGCCCTCACCGAAGCCCTCGCGAAAGAGAAGGACAGGTGGGTGCGCTACGCGATCGAGGAAGCGGTTGCCCTCATCCACCTGAAGTCGGGCTCGCCCGCCGAGCGGGTCAACGCCGCCACCAGGCTAGGCGCTCTCGGGAGCGGCGACGCGCTCGATCGGCTTCGCGAGATAGCGGATGCCGCCGACACGCCGCCCGCGCTCAAGCAGGCCGCGGCGGAAGCCGTCAAGCGGGTCGAGCGCTGGACGCTGCTGACCCAGGCGATCCAGGTCATGTTCCAAGGAGTCTCACTGTCCTCCATCCTGCTCCTGATGGCGCTCGGCCTCGCCATCATCTTCGGCCTGATGGGCGTCATCAATATGGCGCATGGCGAGCTGATGGCGCTCGGCGCCTACGCCACCTACGTGACGCAGGGGTGGTTCCAGGGGCACGCTCCGGGATTCTTTGGGTACTACTTCCTCGTGGCGCTCCCGCTGTCCTTCCTCGTGGCGGGCGCGGCTGGTTTTGCCCTCGAGCGCGGCGTGATCCGGTTCCTCTACGGCCGGCCGCTCGAGACCCTGCTGCTGACCTGGGGCATCAGCCTCATGATCCAGCAGGGGCTGCGTCTCTGGTTCGGCGCGGCGAACGTGGACGTGATCGCGCCCACGTGGCTTTCAGGCGGCGTGCCGGTGATGGTCGGGATCCAGCTGCCCTATAACAGGCTCTTCATCATCGGGCTCGCGACCGTCGCTGTGGCGGGGATGTATCTCCTGCTCTTCAAGACCGACGCGGGCCTGCGGGTCCGCGCGGTGACGCAGAATCGCGGCATGGCGGCCTGCCTCGGCGTCCGCTCCCGCCGCGTGGACGCCCTCACGTTCGCCCTGGGCGCAGGGCTGGCCGGCATCGCCGGCTGCGCGCTGACCCAGATCGGCAACGTGGGGCCGGAGCTCGGCCAGAACTACATCGTCGACTCCTTCATGGTGGTCGTGACGGGGGGCGTCGGCAAGCTCCTCGGGACCATCCTGGCTGCGCTCGGCATTGGCGGACTCAACAAGATCATCGAGCCGGGCCTCGGCGCCGTGTTCGGAAAGGTCGCGATCCTCGTGGTCGTGATCCTGTTCATCCAGCGGCGTCCGTCCGGGCTGTTCGCGGCGAAGGGACGCTATGCGGACTCGTGAGCGCTGGACGTTCCTCGCCGCGGCCGTCCTGCTCGTCGTGGTGCTGCCCGCCCTGAACGCGCTGCCACAGGGCTCGCCGTTCTGGGTCTCCAACTTTACGCTGAACCTCTTCGGCAAGTTCCTGACGTACGCCATCTTGGCGCTGGGGATCGATTTAATCTGGGGCTATACGGGCGTGCTCTCGCTCGGCCACGGCGTCTTCTTCGGTCTCGGCGCCTACGCCATGGGCATGCACCTCATGCTCGAGATCGGGGCCAAGGGCGTGTACCAGAACGTGCTGCCGGACTTCATGGTCTGGAACCGCGTGACCGAGCTGCCGCTGTTCTGGAGGCCCTTCTACAGCGCCCTGTTCACGCTGATCGCGGTGGTGGTCGTGCCCGGCATCGTTGCAGCGGTTTTCGGTTTTCTCACCTTCAGGAGCCGGATCCGGGGCGTCTACTTCTCGATCATCACCCAGGCGCTGGCGCTCTGCGCCTGGCTCACGTTCAACCGCAACGCGATGAACCTCGGCGGCACCAACGGCCTCTCCGGCTTCAAGACCATGTTCGGGTTTCCGCTCAATGAGGCGAGCACCCAGCGCGGGCTCTACGTCGTCACCGCCCTGTGCCTCTGCGTGGCGTACCTGCTCTGCCGGTGGATCGTGCGCTCCCCGGCGGGCAGGGTCCTGGTCGCCATCCGCGACAGCGAGACGCGCGTGCTCTTCTGCGGGTATTCTCCGGCGGCGTTCAAGCTCTTCGTCTTCACGGTGTCGGCGGCACTCGCGGGGGTGGCGGGCGCGCTGTACGTCGGGCAGGTCGGCATCATCACCCCCGCCCGGATCGGGGTGCTGCCGTCCATCGAGATGATCATCTGGGTCGCGGTGGGCGGGCGGGGCACGCTCATCGGGCCGGTCGTCGGGGCCTTCGGCGTCAACTGGCTCCAGAGCCTGCTGACGACGCACTACCCGGATCTCTGGATCCTCGTGCTGGGCGGGATGTTTGTGGCCGTCGTCCTCTTTGTCCCCGACGGCATCGTGGGCACGGCGCAGAAGCTCATGGCGCGCTTCGGCGCGGCCAAGACGCCTGAGCCCGCGGCGGCCCGGAGTGAAGAGGCCAAGGCCGTAGAGGTGACGCCCCGATGACCGCTTGCGCGAAGAGGCCCTGCTGCAGCGCGATATCTTCCACATCAAGGCAATCAGAATGACCGCCTCGCCGGGGGGCTCGATCATCTACCTCGAGGACGTCACCGTCGACTTCGACGGCTTCAAGGCGCTCAACGGGCTCAACTTCTACATGGACTACAAGGAGCTGCGGGTCGTCATCGGGCCCAACGGGGCCGGCAAGACGACGCTCCTCGACGTCATCTCGGGCAAGGTCCGGCCGAGCGCGGGGCGCGTGATCTTCGGCCGCAACATCGACCTCGTCGGACGGCGGGAAAACGAGATCGCGGGGCTCGGCATCGGGCGAAAGTTCCAGACGCCGTCCGTCTTCGCCAACCTCACGGTGAGGGAGAACCTCGAGCTGGCGCTCGCGCGCTCGAGCAAGGGCGTGTTCCCCACGCTCAAGGCTCGGCTCAGCGGGGAGCAGCGGGAACGGATCGACGCCACCCTCGACAGCATCGGCCTCCTCGGTCAGGCGGGGGACCGGGCCGGTGGGCTTTCCCACGGGGAGAAGCAGTGGCTCGAGATCGGTATGGTCATGGTCCAGGACGCGGAGCTCCTCCTCGTGGACGAGCCCGTCGCCGGCATGACCGACGAGGAGACCGAGAAGACCGGGCGGCTGCTGGAGGGAGTCGCAGAGGAGCGGGCGGTCCTCGTCATCGAGCACGACATGGAGTTCGTTCGCCGGATCGCGCGCACGGTCACGGTGCTTCACGAGGGCGGGGTGCTGTGCGAGGGGCCGGTGGACAAGATCCAGAGTGACGAGCGTGTGATGGAGGTCTACTTGGGCCGGAGCCGCGCCGACGATGCTTGAGGTCTCCCATGCTTGAGATTGGGGGTCTCGACGTCGCCTACGGCGAGAGCCAGGTGCTCTGGGACGTCTCGCTCCACGTGCCCGCGGGCGGGGTCATGTGCCTGATGGGCCGGAACGGCGTCGGCAAGACGACCCTGCTCAAGAGCATCATGGGGCTCCTGCCGGCGCGCTCGGGGCGCATCGTCTTCGACGGCACAGACCTCGCCCGCCTCCGGCCGGAGGAGCGGGCGGCCTGCGGCATCGGCTACGTGCCGCAGGGGCGCGAGATCTTCCCGAACCTCACCGTGGCCGAGAACCTGCGGGTCGGCTTCCTCGGGCGGCCCAAGTCGGCGGGCAACGGCCGGGTCGCGCAGGCCGATATCGAGCAGGTGTTCGACCTGTTCCCGAAGCTCAAGCAGCTACTCTCCCGCAAGGGCGGCGTGCTGTCGGGCGGGGAGCAGCAGCAGCTGGCGATCGCGCGCGTCCTCCTGGCGAGGCCGAAGCTCCTCCTCATGGACGAGCCGACCGAGGGCATCCAGCCGAACGTGATACTCCAGATCGAAGACGCCATCCAGCGCATCAAGGAGCGCGGCATCGCCGTCCTCCTGGTCGAGCAGTACCTCGAGTTCGCCTGGCGTCTGGCCGGCTCCTACGCCATCATGCGCAAGGGCGCCATCGTCGCGAGCGGTTCGACCTCCGAGCTGCGCCACGATGTGGTGAGACAACACCTGACGGTTTGACGTAAGATCATCCGGCCATGCACCTGACACCCCGAGAGCAGGACAAGCTGCTGATCTTCACGGCCGCCGAGGTGGCGCGCAGGCGGCGGGGGCGCGGCCTCAAGCTGAACTACCCCGAGGCGCTGGCCCTCATCACCGCCGAGGTGCTCGAAGGTGTCCGCGACGGAAGGAGCGTGTCCGAGCTCATGGCCTTCGGCATTACCGTCCTCAAGCGGGACGACGTCATGGACGGCGTGCCGGAGATGCTCGAGGAGGTGCAGGTCGAGGGTACCTTCCCCGACGGCACGAAGCTGGTCACGATCCACCATCCCATCCGATAGCGGGGCAGAGATGATCCCAGGCGAGTACATCCTCGGCGACGGCGACATCGAGGCGAATGCGGGCCGGCGCACCGTCCTACTGACGGTGGCGAACACGGGAGACCGGCCCATCCAGGTCGGCTCGCACTTTCACTTCTTCGAGGCCAACCGCGCGCTCCGCTTCGAGCGGGCGAAGGCCTGGGGCATGAGGCTCAACGTGCCCGCTGGCACCGCCGTCAGGTTCGAGCCGGGTGATGAGAAAGCGGTGACGCTCGTGGAGCTGGCCGGCGCGCGGGAGGTCCACGGTCTCAACGCGCTCGCCGACGGCAGGGTGGACGCGGCGCGCCGAGACGCCGCGGTGAAGAAGGCCGCCCAGGCCGGCTTCCAGGGGGCGTGAGGCCATGAGTCTCCGGCTGCCCCGGCGCCAGTACGCGGACCTCTACGGTCCGACCGTGGGTGACCGCGTCAGGCTCGCGGACACGGACATCCTCATCGAGGTCGAAAAGGACTTCACGGTCTACGGCGACGAGATCAAGTTCGGCGGCGGCAAGGTCATCCGCGACGGCATGGGCCAGTCGGCGCGCGCCACCGCCGCGGATGGAGTCCTCGACCTCGTCATCACCAACGCCCTCGTCCTCGACCACTGGGGCATCGTCAAGTGCGACATCGGCGTCCGCGGCGGCCGCATCGTCGGCGTGGGCAAGGCCGGCAACCCCGACATCCAGGCCGGCGTTACGCCCGGCATGATCGTCGGCGCCTCGACGGAGGTCATCGCGGGCGAAGGACGCATCGTCACCGCGGGCGGCATCGACAGCCACATCCACTTCATCTGCCCTCAGCTCGTCGACGAGGCGCTCTCGGCCGGGCTGACGACTCTCATCGGCGGCGGCACGGGCCCCGCGACCGGCACCAACGCCACGACCTGCTCCGCGGGAGCGTGGAACATCCACCGGATGCTCGAAGCCTCGGACGGCCTGCCGATCAACCTGGGCTTCCTCGGGAAGGGGAACGCCTCGAGGCTCGACCCGCTGCGCGAGCAGGTGTCCGCGGGCGCCATCGGGCTCAAGCTCCACGAGGACTGGGGCACGACGCCCGCCGCCATCGACGCCTGCCTCTCCGTGGCCGAGGAGATGGACGTGCAGGTCGCGATACACACGGACACGCTGAACGAGGCAGGCTTCGTCGAGGACTCGATCAAGGCCTTCAAGGGCCGGACCATCCACACGTATCACACGGAAGGCGCAGGAGGCGGGCACGCGCCCGACATCATCAAGGTCTGCGGCGAGCCCAACTGTCTCCCGTCCTCGACCAACCCGACCATGCCGTTCACGGTCAACACCATGGACGAGCATCTCGACATGCTCATGGTATGCCACCACCTCAATCCCAAGATCCCGGAGGACCTGGCCTTCGCGGAGTCCCGGATCCGCGCGGAGACGATCGCCGCGGAGGACGTGCTCCACGACCTGGGCGCGATCAGCATGCTCTCCTCGGACTCGCAGGCCATGGGCCGCATCGCGGAAGTGATCACGCGCACCTGGCAGACGGCGGACAAGATGAAGAAACAGCGCGGGACCCTGCCGGGCGACGGCAGGAACGACAATTTCCGCGCCAAGCGCTACGTCGCCAAGTACACGATCAACCCGGCGATCTCGCACGGCATCGCGCACGAGGTCGGGTCCATCGAGGCGGGCAAGCTGGCCGACCTCGTCATCTGGAAGCCGGCCTTCTTCGGCGTCAAGCCCGAGCTCGTCCTGAAGAGCGGCTTCATCGTGACGGCGGCCATGGGCGATCCCAGCGCCTCGATCCCGACACCCCAGCCGGTGCGCTACCGGCCCATGTTCGCCTCCTACGGCGGCGCGGTGTTCTCGACGTCCATGACCTTCGTGTCCAAGGCAGCGCTCGAGGCCGGCGTGCCGTCGCGGCTCGGCCTGCGGAAGATGGTCTCCGCGGTGAGCCGCTGCCGCGGACTCAAGAAGGCCGACATGGTTAACAACGGCTACTGCCCGAGGATCGAAGTGGACGCGGAGACCTACGAGGTGCGCGCCGACGGCCAGCTCCTGACCTGCGAGCCCGCGCGCGTCCTGCCGATGGCTCAGCGGTACTACCTGTTTTAGTCATGCTGGTGATCACCGAGCCGCACCTGCACGTGGACCCTTCCGCTCTCGAGGGCAAGGAGCGCGACACGCTCTGCCTGACCTGGGAGGAGCGGCGTTGGACGCGGAAGCGTATCGTGACGACCCAGGGCAGGGAGGTGGCGCTGGCGCTGCCGACGGGCTCCCTGCTCCGGCCCGGTGACGTGGTGGCGGTCGAGGCCGACTGGTACCTCGAGGTGGAAGGCAAGCGCGAGCCCATACTGGCCATCACGCCCAAGGACAGAAACGAGGCGATCCGTGTCGCGTTCGACGTCGGCAACCGCCACTTCCCGGTGGCGATATCGGATGACGATCTTCTCGTGCCGGACGACACGGCCATGGAGCAGCTCTTGACCCGGCTCGGCATCGTCTGGAAGCGTCGCGCGGCGGTCTTTGCCCCGCTCGGCGGCGGCCATTCTCACGAGCACGGGACGAGCGCGCTGGACGGCCACACGCACGGACGTGCGTATCATCCGGAACTGGGGGGGAGCGGCGCCGCTCCTCCCCCAGGCCCCCCCACCGCATTGATCATCCGCGACGCGTCCAGCGCTCCTCCCCCAGGCCCCCCCACCGCATTGATCATCCGCGACGCGTCCAGCGCTCCTCCCCCAGGCCCCCCCCCACCGCGCGAGTTGATCCGCCATGACTGAGCGCCGGACCAGGTTGGGGTTGCTGTCATTCCTTCACTTCGCCGACAGCGCCTTTCCGACTGGCGGTTACGCCCATTCCTTCGGCCTCGAGACGTATTGCCAGGCGGGTCTGGTGCGAGGGCGAGAGGACCTCGAGCGCTTTCTCGTCGCCCAGATCGAGGGCTCGGCCGGGCCTTGCGACGCCACCGCGGCCGTGGGAGCGCTGAGGGCCGCGGCGCGGGAAGACCTCCAGGCCTGCCGGGACATCGACGCGACGCTCGAAGCGATGAAGCCGGTGAAGGAGTTCCGGGAGGGCAGCCGGCAAATGGGACGCCAGACGCTCAGGGTGGCGGCGGCGCTGACGGGTGAAGCGCAACTCGTTCGCTACGCCGCCGACGTGGACAAGGGACTCGCCCCGGGGCACCACGCCGTTGCCTATGGTCTCGCCGCTTCGGCGCTGTGCTGGGCGCCCGAGGAGGCGGCGACAGCGTATCTCTACTCGACCACGGCGCTGCTGGTCGGCGCGGCGCTCCGGCTCCTCTCCATGGGCCAGATGGAGGGGCAGCGCGTGCTGTGGGGCCTCCACCCGGTCATTGAGCGCGTGGCGCGCGAGGCCGCGGCGCGCGACGCGGGCGATCTCTGGAGCTTCGCGCCCGGAATCGAGATCGCGGGTATCCGGCACGCCTCGCTCGAGATGAGGCTCTTCCGGTCATGAGTGGGGGCCCCAGGATCCCGCGCCCCTTGCGGATCGGCGTCGGCGGGCCTGTCGGGTCCGGCAAGACGGCCCTCGTCGAATCACTCTGCGTGAGGCTGCGCGACAGCCACGACCTCGCGGTGATCACCAACGACATCTACACACAGGAGGATGCCCAGTTCCTGATCCGGCGCGGCGTCCTGCCGCAGGAGCGGGTGCTGGGTGTCGAGACGGGCGGCTGCCCGCACACGGCGATCCGCGAGGACGCCTCGGTCAACCTCGAGGCGGTCCACCAGCTGCTGGGGCGCTTCCCGGAGCTCGAGATCCTCTTCGTCGAGAGCGGCGGCGACAACTTGGCGGCGACGTTCAGCCCCGAGCTGGTGGACGCAGCGATCTACGTCATCGACGTCGCGGCGGGGGACAAGATCCCGCGGAAAGGCGGCCCCGGCATCACCCGCTCGGACCTGCTCGTCATCAACAAAATCGACCTGGCGCCCTACGTCGGCGCCGATCTCTCCGTGATGGAGCGGGACTCCAAGCGGATGAGGGGAGACCGGCCCTTTGTCTTCACCAATCTCCGGGACGGCACCGGCGCCGGCCGAGTGGTGGACTGGATCCGGCGCGAGCTCCTCTTCGAGTCCTGAGGCGCCGCCGTCCGGCCGCACCGGCCGCGATGGCTTCCTCGGCCTCGCCTTCGAGCTTCATTCAGGGCGCACGGTCCTCACCGGCCGCCGCTTCACGCTGCCGCTCCAGGCGCTCGAGCCCGTGGACCTGGATGGCACGGGCGCCGCGACGCTCTTCCTCCTGAATCCAACCGGCGGCGTGCTGGGCGGCGACCGCCTCGAGACGCGCGTCGAGCTGGGCGCGGGCAGCCGCGTTTGTCTCTCGACGCCGAGCGCCACGCGCGTCTACCGGAGCGCCGGGCTGCCCGCAGTCCAGCGCACGGTCTTTCGGGTAGAAGAGGGGGCCGCGTTGGAGTACGTGCCCGACCACGTGATTCCCTCTCCGGGCGCGCGCCTCATCCAGAGCGTCGAGCTGGCCCTGGCGCCCGGGGCTTCCGCGATCCTCTGCGACGCATGGGCGGCGGGGCGCGCGGCCCGCGGCGAAGCGTGGCGCTTCGACCTGCTCGACAGCGGCACCGTGGCGCGCGACCGGGAGGGGTTGCTCTTCAAAGACCGCGTGGTGCTCAGCGGCGCTCGAGGCTGGGGAGGACTCGGCGCCGCCGAGGGCATGGCGTACACGGCGACGGTCGCGTGCCTCGCGCCCTCGCATGCCGGGCTCGACGAGCTCGCCGCCGACTTGGCCTCTGCTCTCGCCGCCGGCGCGCCCGACGCGAACGCGGGCGTGACGACGCTGGCCCGAGGCGGAGTCGTCGCACGGATCCTCGCGCCGTCGGCCCCTGTCCTCCAGCGCGCCGTCGAGACGTCGTGGGCGACATGCCGCTCGCGACTCTGGCGGTTAGCGCCTCTGGCCCTGCGCAAGATGTAGGCGCTCCTGCTCACGGGTTCGGCACCGATGGGCGAGGGGATGGCCCGCGCCCAATCCAAGTGGCTGATTTCCATGCGTTGCGTCGTTGGCCTCGACCTTGCTCTCTCCTCGAGGCGATGAAAGGATCGGGCATGGAAGGGCAAGCCGCGACGGAAGAGCTCGACCGGCTGCTGGATGCCGTCCTGCCGGCCGTCGTGCGTGATTCGGCGACGTCGGAGGGCGGCCGTCTGTACCGGACCGTCATGGGGCGCGTGGAGATGCCGCTGCTGCGCCTCGCGCTGGAGCTCTCGGCGGGCAACCAGCTCAAGGCAGCGCGCCTGCTTGGGATCAACCGCAATACGCTCCGCAAGCGACTGCGCCTCCTGGGGCTCCTGCCCGGGAGCCACGCGAGCACGCACGGAGCCAAGACCCAGTAGAGCGCGTGCGGCGGCGCCGGGGCGGGGCTGGTAAGATGGCGCCGCCATGTCGAGCCGCGTGCTCATCGTGGAGGACGAGCCGGACATACGCGAGCTCGTCGTCCATCACCTTAAGCGGGAAGGCTATTTGGTGTCCGCCGCCTCCAGCGGGGAGGAGGCGCTCAGGCAGGTTCAGGCTGCGCCACCGGACCTCGTTCTGCTCGACCTCATGATGCCCGCGATGGATGGCCTCGAGGTGTGCCGGCGCCTCCGCCAGGACCCCGCGACCGTTTCGCTGCCCATTGTGATGCTGACGGCCAAGGGCGACGAGATCGACCGGGTGCTCGGGCTCGAGATCGGCGCCGACGACTACATCGTCAAGCCCTTCTCGCCCAAGGAGCTGCTGGCGAGGGTCAGGGCCGTGCTGCGCCGGAGCCGGCCCGCTTCCGGTGCGGCACCCTTGAGGCTTGGAGCGCTGGTAGTAGATCTCGGAACCCACACGGCGTCCGTGGGGGGCGAGGCGCTGGCGCTCACGCCCAAGGAGTTCGATCTCCTCCGCGCGCTGCTCGAGGCGCGCGGGCGAGTCCTCTCCCGCGAGTTTCTGCTCGACCGCGTCTGGGGCTACTCGCGCGCGAGCGAGATCGAGTCGCGGACGGTGGACGTCCACGTCCGCCGCCTGCGCGTCAAGCTCGGTCCCGAGGGGCGGCGGATCCTCACGGTCAAGAGCGTCGGCTACCGCCTGGACCCCGCCGCCTGATGCTTCGCCGCGCCGTCCACCTGCTCCGCAGCCGCATCGCGCTCAAGCTCACGCTGACGCTCGTCGCCTTCGTGGCGGTCAGCACGCTGGTAGCGGGGCTGTACCTCTCCCGCGGCCTCGAGCACGTGGCCGTCGAGTCTGTGGAGGCGCGGCTCGGCACGGCGGTGCGGGTGCTCCACGACGAGGCGCGTGCGGCGCTTGGAGTGAACGCCCAGGCCTTCGCCGAGCGGGTGGCACGGCCGGCGCTCGCGCGCGTCACGCTGATCGCCCCCGACGGGCGCGTCCTCGCCGACTCCGAGCGGACCCCGGAAGGCGTGGCCTCCATGGAGAATCACGCGGGCCGGCCCGAGGTCCGCGCGGCGCTCGCGGGCGATCTTGGCCGCGATGTCCGGCGCTCGACCACGCTCGGGGCGCCGCTGATCTATGTCGCCGCCCCGGTGACCAGCGCCGGGCGGATCGTCGCCGTGCTCCGGCTCGCCGCGCCGGTCGAAGCCGCGACACCCGCCTACGAATCCCTGCGCGCCGTGATGCTGACGGGCGGTGGGATCGCGCTCGTGATGGCGCTCGGCATCGGGCTGTTCGTGGCAGGCCGCGTGACGCGGCCCGTCGTCGAGATGCAGGACGTGGCGCGCCAGATGAGCGAGGGCAACTTCGAGGTGCGCGCGTCCATCCGCTCGCCTGACGAGATCGGGACGCTCGGCCGCTCGCTCAACGTCATGGCCGGGCGCCTCAGGGAGAAGATCGGCGATCTCGAGCGCGAGCAGGCAAAGGCGACCGCGGTTCTCGACGCCATGGTCGAAGGCGTCATCGCCACCGACGGCCACGACCACATCATCCTCATCAACGAGCGGGCACGCGTTCTTTTCGACTTGGGCCGGGCCCGCGCCGAGCGGCTGCCGCTCCTCGAAGTGATCCGGAACGTGGACCTCCACGACGTGCTGGGCGAGGGCCGCTTGGCCGCGGACGGCACGGTCGTGAGCCGGGAGATCAAGCTCTCGGAACCCTCGGAGCGCGTGCTCCAGGTCCACGCGGTGCCGCTCCGCTTCACGGGTGAGGCGCGGGGCGTCGTGATGGTCCTGCACGACATCACCGAGCTGCGTCGCCTCGAGCAGGTCCGCACCGAATTCGTCGCCAACGTCTCCCACGAGATCCGCACTCCACTCACCGCCATCCACGGCTACCTGGAGACCCTGCTCGACGGCGCCCTCGAGGAGCCGGAGAACGCGCGGAAATTCCTCGAGATCGTCTTCCGGCACACCGAGCGGCTCGGACGACTGACGGACGACTTGACGGACCTGTCGAACATCGAGCTCGGCCGGATCTCCCTTCGCCTCGCGCCCACAGCGGTGGCCGAGGTCGCCGACTCGGTCCTGGCGATCATCGCGCTGCGCGCGGCGGCGGGACAGGTAACTGTGGAGGCAAAGCTGCCGGCTGACCTGCCGGACGTGGTGGCGGACCGCGATCGGCTGGCGCAGATTCTCATCAACCTCGTGGACAACGCCGTCAAGTACACGCCCAAGGGCGGGCGCGTGTGGCTGGAAGGGTGCGTGCGGGAGCCGGGTGTCGTCGAGGTGGCGGTGTGCGACAGCGGCGCCGGCATTCCGAAGGCGGACCTGCCGAGGCTGACGGAGCGCTTTTACCGCGTTGACAAGGCCCGCTCCCGCGAGCTCGGCGGGACGGGGCTGGGTCTGGCCATCGTCAAGCACCTTGTGCTGGCCCACGGGGGCGAGCTCACCATCGAGAGCGAGCTCTGGAAGGGCACGACGGTCCGCTTCACCCTCCCGGCCGCTCTCCCCCCGACAACTTGAACAAGACTGCCCCCGGGAGGCCGGGGGCAGCGTCGTGAAGGGACCGCCGGCTAGCCGGTCATCTCGCGGGACGTCAGCCGGTAGCGGACGGAATCGGCGTCGAGGCTGTCCCGGCGCTCATTGGCCGTCTCGGCCTGCGGGTACATGAAGAAGGGGAGAGCGTCGCCGGTCGAGTTCGGCAGCTTGAGGTCGGCCGCGTAGTTGTACGCAAGCCAGTTCATCTCGAAGCCGCCGAACAGCTTGACGCGCGCCTTCTGCACCTTCGGGTCCGTCAGCGGGGTCCCGCCGTTCTCTTCGAGCACGAGCTTGCGCACGTCGGCGGGGTCTACCGGCACCCAGCCGTAGCTCGCGGCGTAGAACTCCGCCCGGCAGTGCTGCGCCTTGGTGATGTCGCCGCTCTTGCCGAGACTCTTGTACTCGACCGAGTCCGCCACGCGGACTCCGTAGATGTCGCGCGCGGGGACGCCGACCGAGCGGGCCATGCCGACGAAGAGCGCGTTGAGGTCGGCGCACTTCCCGCCGAGGTTGCCCGTCTCGAGGAGCACCTTGATGTCGCCGAGACCGCAGCCGCGCACCTTGGGGTCGCGGAAGGTATTGTCGACGATCCACTCATAGAGCGCCTTGGCCTTCTCGACATCGGTGCCGGAGTTCTTGGAGATCTCACGCGCCGTCTTCCGCACGATGCCGTCGGTCGTGATGAATTTCGTGCCCGAGAGGTACTTCTGGAGCGTCGCCTTGTCTTCGGGAGCGGGATTGCCCGGCGCGCTCCAATCCACGGCGCGGTCGCGCGTGGCGAAGCGTGTCACGACCTCGGCCACCGGCGCGGCCTCTCCCGCGGGCCACTCAGCAAAGAAGATTCCCGCGCCGTACTTCTCGTCGCGATACACGCGCATGGTGGCCGCGTTGCCGATCCAGCTCTGCCCCAGGCTCTTCTGGTAGTCGGTGTCCGGCATAAGGGGCATGGGCACCCACGCGCGCGTGACGCCGGACGGCTTGATGACCTCGACCTTGCTCGTGACCTCGAAGGTGCGCCACTTGGCTTGGCCCGAAGGCTCGGCGGCGATGGCGCTGAGCGGCAGTCTCAGCCCCGCGGCCGCCGCGGTCGACACGCCGATCCCGGTTCTCAGGAATGTCCGTCTGTCCATGAAGTCCTCCCTGTGTCGGCCCGCCGAGGATCGGAGGGCACGATCGAATCGTAAAGGTGAACCGCGAGGAGTCAAATCGGATGTTCCGATGATCCCCTAGGCTGGCTATTGCCTGAATCGATGCGAGATAGGGTCGGGTTCGGCCGGAACGATCGAGGAGCTCGTCGTGCGGCCGGAGGTGCGGGATCGGGGGTTCGGGGAACGGATGCTCCAGTACGCCAAGGCGGCCGATCTCGAGATCGCCCGCCACCGCTCCAGGGAGCCCAAGGCGGGCCGCGTCTTCGGCGGGAATTAACACAAACGTAACATGCCGGCTATGCGGCTGAAACATCGACGCTGGAAGATGAGACCGAACCTACTGACAAAGGAGACGTGATGACAAAGCAGATGGTGGTGGCGGTGGCCGTGGCGGCCGCCGTGCTCGGCTCGGGCATCGTGGCTGCCCGGGGGCAAGTCCAGCTGGATCCGGGACTTCAGCCGTACAAGACCGTCAGCGGCGTCTCCGGCAATCTCTCGAGCGTCGGCTCTGACACCCTCAACAATCTCATGACCCACTGGGCGGAAACCTTCAGTCGCTTCTATCCGAACGCCAAGGTCCAGATCGAGGGCAAGGGCTCTTCGACGGCGCCGCCCGCGCTCATCGCCGGCACCGCCCAGCTCGGGCCCATGTCGCGGGAGATGAAAGGCACCGAGATCGACCAATTCGAGAAGAAGTTCGGCTACAAGCCGATCCCGATCCGCACGTCTGTAGACGCCCTCGCCGTGTTCGTCAACAAGGACAACCCGATCAAGTGCCTGAGCATGAGCCAGGTAGACGCGCTCTTCTCGAAGTCGCGCCGCGTTGGCGCCAAGGAAGACGTCACCACGTGGGGGCAGCTCGGGCTCGCGGGTGAGTGGGCGAACAAGCCGATCAGCCTCTACGGCCGCAACTCGGCCTCGGGCACCTACGGCTTCTTCAAAGAGCACGTGATGAAGAACGGAGACTACAAGGACACCGTGAAGGAGCAGCCGGGCTCGGCCGCCGTCGTGCAGGGTGTGACCGTCGACCGCTACGCCGCCGGCTACAGCGGCATCGGCTACGCCACGGCGGGGGTGCGCGCCGTGCCGCTGTCGGAGAAGGACGGCGGCAAGTGCGTCGAGGCCGCGGCGGAGAATGCCTATTCCGGCGCCTACCCGATGGCGCGCTTCCTCTTCGTCTACATCAACAAGGCGCCGGGGAAAGCCCTCGATCCGCTCACCCGTGAGTTCGTGAAGGTGATCGTGTCAAGAGAAGGCCAGGAGGGCGTCATCAAGGACGGCTACTTCCCGATCCCGGCCTCCGTCGCCAAGGAAGAGCTGTCGAAGATCCAGTAGTGGCCATCAACACCGAGAGCCTTAGCGCGGGCGGGCCGGAGACGCCGGCCCGCCCGCTCGTCGTCAGCCGCGCGCGGACCGGGCGGCGTATCCTGACGGATCGCTGGGCTTCGCGGCTCGTGGTCGTGGGCGGCATCATCATCATCGCCTGCATCCTCGCCATCCTCTTCGTCATCGCCGTGGAGGTGTATCCGCTCTTCAAGCCGCCGACCACGACCTTCGTCGGGAGCTACGGAACAGCGGCTGCGGGACGCGGGCCGGCACCGGGCGACGCGATCGGGGTCGACGAGTACCGGGAAATCGCGTACACCCTCACATCCCGCGGCAGCCTCGAGTTCGCCCCACTCAAGGGGGGCCGGGACATCCCCGCCATCGCCGTGCCCGGCTTGGGCAGCGCGACGGTCACCTCCGTGGCCTCGCTCGGCAAGACGCGGCTCGTCCTCGGCACCTCCGACGGCCGGGCCATCCCGCTCGACGTGAGGTTCGACGTCACGTTCAGGGACGGCAAGCGCACCGTGGCGGCCGCGCCCGCCTTCGGGGAGCCGGCGGTGCTCGATCCGCAGAAGCGCCATGCAGTGCGCCGGCTCGCCGCGGCCGGCACGGATGCCGGCGGCGTGACGGTGGCGCAGGTTGGCCCTGCCGACCTCGTCATCCAGAGCGTCGTCGAGAAGAAGGCGTTGATCGGCGGCACGCGCCGTGAAGAGTCGCTGGCATCGTTCGCCCCGGAGCTGTCGGGCGAGATCACGGCGCTCAAGCTCGACAGCCGCGCCGAGGAGCTCTTCATCGGCACATCGCAGGGCCAAGTGCTGCGCTACGGCTTGAAGGATCCTGCATCGCCCAAGCTGGTTGAGGTCGTGGCCGTGGCGAGCAAGCCCGGCGTTCCCGTCACGGTCCTGGGATTCCTGCTCGGTGATCGGACGCTGGTCGTCGGCGACCAGGCCGGTGGTGTCAGCAGCTGGCAGGTCGTGCCGCCGCCCGGCGGCGGCGAGAAGCGGCTGACGCGGACCCACGAGTTCACCGCCCACGCCGCGCCGGTCGTAGCCATGACCGCCTCGAAGCGGGACAAGGGCTTTGCCACGGCCGACGGCTCGGGCAGCGTCCATGTCAGCTACGGCACCTCGGGCCAGACTCTGCTGTCTTTCAAGGCCGAGCGCCCGGGTCTGGAGGCGCTCGTCTTCGCGCCGAAGACCGACGCCCTGCTGGCCGAGGACGGGCAGGGCGTCATCGCCCTGTGGCAGGTGGACAACCCGCACCCTGAGACCACGCTCAAGACGCTCTTTGGCAAGGTCTGGTACGAGGGCTACTCCCAACCGACTTGGGTTTGGCAATCCACGGGGGGCACCGACGACTTCGAGTCGAAGATGAGCCTGACCCCGCTGATCTTCGGCACGATCAAGGGGACGCTCTACGCGCTGCTCTTCGCCGTGCCCATGGCCCTCCTGGCCGCTCTCTACGTGAGCGAGTTCATGCACCCGTCGGTGAAGGCCTACGTCAAGCCCGTGGTCGAGATCATGGCGGCGCTCCCGAGCGTGGTGCTGGGATTCCTGGCGGGGCTCTGGCTCGCCCCCGTTTTGGAGCCTATCGTACCCGGGCTCTTCCTCGTCCCACTCGTCCTGCCGGTCGTGATTCTGGCCGCCTACGCTCTCTGGCGCCTGGTGCCGCTCAGCATCCGGGGCGGATTCAAGACGGGGACGGAGGCCTTCCTTCTCGTCCCCGTGGTGCTGGCCGGCATCTGGATCGCCCTCGGGCTGGGCGGCCTCGTCGAGAGCACGCTGATGCAGGGCAACTACCGGGGATGGGTCCTGACGGCGCTGGGTCTCACCTATGACCAGCGGAACTCGCTCGTCGTCGGGATCGCGATGGGCTTCGCCGTGATCCCGATCATCTTCACGATCGCCGAGGACTCGCTCGCCAATGTGCCCGGGCATCTCCGGGCGGGGTCGCTGGCCCTCGGCGCCACCCGATGGCAGACGGCGCTCAGGATCGTGCTGCCGACCGGCAGCCCGGGCATCTTCTCGGCAATCATGATCGGCCTAGGGCGGGCGGTCGGCGAGACCATGATCGTCCTGATGGCGACCGGGAATACCCCCATCATGGATTGGAACATGTTCAGCGGCTTCCGGGCGATGTCGGCAAACATCGCCGTGGAGCTGCCCGAGGCGCCAGACGGCGGGACCCTCTACCGCGTGCTGTTCCTCTCGGCTTTGGTGCTCTTCTTCATGACCTTCGTGCTCAACACGGCGGCGGAGCTGATCCGGCTGAAGCTTCGCAGGAAGTACCGGTACCTATGAGCGTGCGCCAAAAGAGCTTTTGGAGCACGGGCGAGCCCTTCATCTGGCTGACCGGAGGTGCTCTTACTCTAGCCCTGCTGCTCGTCGTTGGGCTGATCACCCTGATCGTGTGGAATGGCATGGGCTTCTTTTGGCCCAAGGATGTCACGCGACTGACCCTCTCCGACGGCTCGGTTATGACGGGTCAGATCGTGGAGCGCGAGCCCGTGCCCGGGAAGCGGAACGAGTACCGCATCAAGGTGAAGGTGGCCAACCGCGATCTCTACGGCGCCGACTTTCAGTGGGTGGACGAGTCCCGCATCGCCAGGCGCGACCGCCCCGCGGACGTGGCCGTGATCGAGAGGACGGAGTGGGGGCTCCTGATCGGCAGCCTCAAGGAAGTGCGGGATGGGGGCAAGGCGATCGCCGTGGGCGGGGCGGGCTCCTGGGCCGAGGTCCAGAAGCGCATGGACGAGACGGAGCGGGTGCGGCGACAGATCCGGGCCATCGAGAAGGTCGAGATCGGCGCGATCAACGCCAGGCAGGAAGCACTGCGCCTCAAACTCAAGGGGCTCGAGCTCAAGGGCATCACGTTCGGCCCGCAGGTCGAGACGCTCCAGAAGCAGCTGGCGCCGCTTCAGGAAAGGTACCAGGCGCACACGGCGCGTCTGGCGGAGCTGCGGAAGGGCCAGACGCTCACTCTTGTCGTTGCGGCCGACGGCAGCAAAGAGAAGGACATCCCTCTCGCGCAGGTGCTCGACGTCCGGTTCCCGAACGCGATGGGGCTCTTCGCCAAGTGCGCCTTCTACGCAGCCCACGTCTGGGAGTTCGTGTCGGGTGAGCCTCGCGAGGCGAACACGGAGGGCGGGGTGTTCCCTGCGATCTTCGGCACCATCCTGATGGTGATCCTGATGAGCATCGTGGTGACGCCGCTCGGCGTGCTGGCGGCCTTCTACCTGCGCGAGTACGCCCGGCAGGGGCCCTTCGTGTCCGCCGTGCGCATCGCCGTCAACAACCTGGCCGGCGTGCCGTCCATCGTCTTCGGCGTCTTCGGCCTGGGCTTCTTCATCTACGGTGTCGGCGGCACCATCGACCGGCTCTTCTTCGCCGAAGCGCTGCCGACGCCGACGTTCGGGACCGGCGGCATCCTCTGGGCCTCGCTCACGCTGGCGCTGCTGACGGTGCCGGTCGTGATCGTCGCCACGGAGGAGGGGCTGGCCGCGATCCCGGGCGGGATGCGCGAGGCGTCGCTGGCGCTCTCCGCGACCAAGCTCGAGACCACGCTGCGGGTCGTGCTGCCCGCCGTCATGCCGTCGATCCTGACGGGGCTGATCCTGGCCATGGCCCGGGCTGCCGGGGAGGTCGCCCCACTCATGATCACCGGCGTGGTCAAGCTCGCGCCGTCGCTGCCCATCGACGGGCAGTGGCCGTTCTTCCACTTCGAGCGGAAGTTCATGCACCTGGGCTTCCAGATCTACGACACGGGCTTCCAGTCCCCGAACGTCGACGCGGCGCGCCCGATGGTGTTCGCGACGACGCTGCTGCTCCTGCTTATCGTCGTGTTCCTGAACCTGTTCGCGATCGCGACCCGCAACCGGCTCCGCCGCAAGTACGCGACGTCCGCAGTCTAGAATGGGACCACAAGGAGGAGTCATGGCCGGACCTGTCAGCGTCACCGGAGGGCTTCACGCGCCGACCTCGGAAGGGGCCATCATGGAGACCCCGATGGTCGAGATCGAGCAGCTCAACCTCTGGTATGGACTGAAGCAGGCGCTCACGGACGTCACGATGTCCATGCCGAAGCACCGGATCACGGCCTACATCGGACCGTCCGGCTGCGGCAAGTCCACGCTGCTCCGGTGCCTCAACCGGATGAACGACCTCGTGGACGGGGTCAGGATCACCGGCAGCATCCGGATCGGCGGCACGGACATCCACGACCCCGGCCAGGACGTGACGGAGCTGCGCAAGCGCGTGGGCATGGTCTTCCAGAAGTCGAACCCGTTCCCGAAGTCCATCTTCGAGAACGTTGCCTACGGGCCCCGGATCCTCGGGGTGACGAACCGGTCCGATCTCGAAGGGATCGTGGAGCGGAGCCTGCGGGCGGCCGCGCTGTGGGACGAGGTGGACGACCGGCTCCAGGAGTCTGCGCTCGGACTGTCCGGCGGCCAGCAGCAGCGGCTCTGCATCGCGCGGGCCATCGCCGTGGAGCCGGACGTGCTCCTGATGGACGAGCCCTGCTCGGCCCTCGACCCCATCGCCACGGCCAGGATCGAGGAGCTCATGCTCGAGCTCAAAAACAGCTACACCATCGTGATCGTGACGCACAACATGCAGCAGGCGGCCCGCGTGAGCGACTACACGGGTTTCATGCTGTTGGGGGAGCTGGTGGAGTTCGGTGCCACGCGGGAGCTGTTCACCAACCCCCGCGACAAGAAGACGGAGGACTACATCACCGGCCGGTTCGGATAGGCCCGGGAGACTGCCATGCAACGGCATTTCCACGAAGAGCTCGAGGCCCTCAAGCAGACGCTGCTGGTCATGGGCGGCCTGGTCGAGGACCAGATCCGCCGCGTGATGCGGGCGCTCATCGAGAGGAACGACGCGCTGGCCCAGGAGGTCATCGAGCGCGACCAGCAGGTCAACGCCTACGATGTCGAGGTGGACGAGACCTGCGTCGGTCTGCTGGCCCTGCACCAGCCGGCGGCGGGGGACCTGCGCTTCATCACGACGGCGATGAAGATCGTCACCGACCTCGAGCGGATGGGCGACCAGGCCGTGAACATCGCCCAGCGGGTGCTGGAGCTGAACCGCGAGCCGCAGCTCAAGCCGTACATCGACCTGCCGCGGATGGCTTCGATCGCCCAGCGGATGGTCAAGGAGAGCCTCGACGCCTTCGTCGCGCGGGACACCGAGCTGGCCCGCAAGGTCTGTGCCGAGGACGCGGAGGTGGATGCCCTCAAGGAGCAGATCTTCCGCGAGCTCTTGACCTTCATGATGGAGGACGCGCGGACGATCCCGAGGGCGATCCGGTTGATCCTGATCTCGCGCTTCATCGAGCGGGTGGCGGACCACGCGACCAACGTCGCCGAGATGGTGATCTACCTCGTGGACGCGAAGATGGTCCGCCACACGCTCGGCTGATGCCCTGGGTGTATGCTGGCCACATGAGCGCAGAACGGCGCTACCAGCTCCAGGACGAGGATGCCAACCGCCAGATCGACGCGCTCCTCGAGCGCCTGCGCGTGCCGGGCGGGACGTGGCGCTATCAGGCGGAGATGCTCACCACCGCGCTCAAGATGTTCGAGGACGGAGCGCAGGTCGCCGACCTCAAGATCGCCAACTCCGCGCTGAAGGAGCTTCGCTACGGTTTCAAGGTCTTCGCGCCGTATCGGAGCGTCCCCAAGGTCACGGTCTTCGGCTCGGCCCGCACCCCCGCCGACCACCCCGTGTCCCAGCAGGCTCGGGGCTTCGGGAAGCGGATGACAGAATCGGGATGGATGGTCATCACCGGAGCCGGGAGCGGGGTCATGGGCGCCGCCCAGGAGGGCGCGGGGCGCGAGCGGTCGTTTGGCATGAATATCCGCCTGCCATTCGAGCAGGATGCCAACCCCTGGATAGCGGACGACCCCAAGCTCATATCCTTTAAGTACTTTTTCACCCGCAAGCTCTTCCTGGTCCGGGAGGCTTGGGCCATGGCCTTCTTCCCCGGCGGCTTCGGCACCGGCGACGAGATGTTCGAGACGCTGACCCTGATTCAGACGGGCAAGGCCGGGATCGTCCCCGTGGTCCTGGTGGACGCTCCCGGTGGGTGCTTCTGGCGCCGCTGGGTGGAGTTCGTGCGGGAGCAGATGGTGGAGACGGGAATGATCTCGGCCGAAGATATGGGCCTCTTTCGCGTCGTCGACAGCGTGGAAGAGGCGGCGGGGGAGATCGAGGGGTTCTACAGGGTCTTTCACTCCCACCGCTACGTGGGCGAGAACCTCGTCATCCGCCTGCGCCACGCGCTGCCGCCGGCGGTCGTGGCGGAGATCTCGCTGCGCTTCTCGGACATCCTGAAGGGGCCCGCGGACCAGGTTCCGCAAGCCCTGGAAAGCGAGCGAGGCGAGTTCCAGGATCTGCCGCGTCTCGTTCTGCCGTTCAACCGCAGCGGCTTCTCCCGCCTTCGCCAGCTGATCGATTTCATCAACGCAGACGGCCGATAAGGGCCCATCTGCTTCGTTGGTGCCCTCGGCCGCGCGCTCAACGTAGAGAGACTACGCCTCGCGTGCGGCGGTCGGGCACCGCCTCGCATCTGGACCCTTCTCGGCCGTCTGCGCCGTTTCTAGCCTGAAGTTCCCCCCTTGCACTGAATCGTCGTAGTTACGCATTCCCCTGTTTTTGCGAGGAGTTTCCGTCGGTTGGGGATTGTTTTTGGTGCTGGAGTGTAGTCACTAATAATGTTGACACTAACGCCGTTTGTTGGTATAGTACGTCCTATGCCAACTAGGAATGGCCCTGCCCATGTAGTTACCACACGACGCGCCTACAAGGGCAAGCTGTACGAGACCCATCTGCTGCGCCGCA